>NZ_JAPTFQ010000061.1:0-30023 GCF_030985535.1 Stenotrophomonas sp. Sm2128 | reverse complement strand
CCCCCCCCCCCCCCCCCCCCCCCCCCCCCCCCCCCCCCCCCCCCCCGGCCTCTGACAGTTTCCGTGTGCGTCCGCCACGGAAAATCAAAAAAGAAAATCAAAGTCAAAAGCGGATCGCTTTGCTCGCATCCACGCGTAGCGTGGATGTGTGTCGACCAAGGTCGACACCTACCAACAGCGGAGCGGGACGCGATGCGCCGCGATCTGTCAGAGGTGGGGCGGTGTGGGCTTGCAGGACCGTTGCGCCATGGGCCCGAGGCACGCCTCGGGCGGGTTGGGCAGGACGCCCAACCCCGGTCTTGCCGTGTGCGCAGGACAGCGCACACGAGCAAGGCGCCATCGAGCCCCCAGGGACGGGTTTACGGCGTGTCCTGCAAGCCCACACCGCCCCGCCAAAACCCACCCCACCACCGCCGTTTTTGCTTTTGCGTTTCCTCTCCCCCACCTGCGGGTCCCGGGCCGCAGGCCCGGGCAACAAAACCCTACCGGTCGTCGTGCAGGGTGCCGCCCGGCAGGAACACCCACGTACGGGTAACCTGCAGGATGTCGATCTCATCCTCGGTCTTCGGCAAGGGCGGGAACGGCTGGGCCAGCTGCACCACCCGCAGGGCGGCCTCATCCAGCAATGGCGTCCCGCTCGAACGCAGGATCCGGCTGCTCTCCACGCTGCCATCGCGGCGCACGCCCACGCTGATCACTACCTGGCCACCGAGGCGGCGCTGCCGCGCCTCATCCGGGTAATTCAGGTTGCCTACCTTCTCGGCACGGTCGACCCAGGCGCGCAGGTAATTGGCATAGGCATACTCACGCGTGCTGGCCGACACGAACTTGCGGTTCGGGCGCTTGGCGTACTGCGCCGAGCGCAGATGTACTTCGGCAGCCAGCCGCGCCATCTCCACGTCGCGCTGTTCGCGTGCGCTCAAGGGCGCATCCGGTTCGGGCTGATCCGGCGTGGGGCGGGACTGCGCCTGCGCCACCACCTCTTCGCCATTGCGGCTGCTGACCACCCGTGCCTGTGGCGGCGGAACCGGCGCGGCCGATTGCTGCTGCTGTGGAACCGGGCTGATTCCGGACTGGGCCTGCGGCACGATGCCGGCCTGGTTGTCGCGCGGACGCTGTGCGCGGTCGTGCTCGCCACCGCCTTCCTGGTTGGCCGCGGCCAGGAAATCGGCCTGCTTCGGGGTCAGCGCGGTGCGGGTCTGGCTGAAGATGACTTCCAGTGTCGGCACCAGCGGCGCATCGCCCTTCACGGCGAAGCCCACGCCCAGGATCAGCAGGGCGTGGACCAGCACCGACAGCGCGATGGTCGCCCCCAGCCGTTGCGCTTCGCGCGGCGGCGGGGGCAGGACGGCAGGTGCGGCAGACATCAGCGCAGGCCGGCCTCGAGTGCGTCGAACAGGGTGCCGGCGATGTTCAGGCCGTACTGCGCGTCCAGTTCGCGCACGCAGGTCGGGCTGGTCACGTTGACCTCGGTCAGGTAATCGCCGATCACGTCCAGGCCGACGAAGCGCATGCCGCGGCGCTTCATCTCCGGGCCGACCTGGGCGGCGATCCAGCGGTCGCGCTCGCTCAGCGGGCGGCCTTCGCCGCGGCCGCCGGCGGCCAGGTTGCCGCGGAATTCATCGCCCTGCGGGATGCGCGCCAGGCAGTAGTCCACCGGTTCGCCATCGACCAGCAGGATGCGCTTGTCGCCGGCGGTGATGTCGGGAATGAACTTCTGGGCCAGCGCCAGCTTGCGGCCGCCGTCGGTCAGGGTTTCCAGGATCACGTTCAGATTCGGATCGCCCTGGCCGCTGCGGAAGATCGAGCGGCCGCCCATGCCGTCCAGCGGCTTCAGCACGGCCTGGCCGTGCTCCAGCGCAAAGGCCTTCAAGACCTTCGCGTCGCGGCTGACCAGGGTCGGCGGACAGCACTGCGGGAACAGCAGCGCGGCCAGCTTCTCGTTGTAGTCGCGCAGGCCCTGCGGGTTGTTGACCACGCAGGCGCCAGCCGCTGCGGCCACGTCCAGCACCTGGGTGTCGTAGATGTATTCGGCGTCGACCGGCGGGTCCTTGCGCATCAGCACGATCTGGCCGGGGCCGAACTCGGTGCGGCTGAACGCGCCCAGCTCATACCAGCCGGCCGGGTCGTCGCGCACCTGCAGCGGCGCGGTCTGGGCCACCGCTACACCACCCTCCAGGGCCAGGCCGCCCGGGCGCACGTAGTGCAGGGCATGGCCGCGGCGCTGGGCTTCCAGCAGCATGGCGAAGGTGGTGTCCTTGGCGATCTTGATGTGGGCGATGGGATCCATCACCACGATGACGTTCAACGGCATGGGCGCACCTGTCAGGCAAGGCGTTGATGGTAGCGGCAACGCCGCTCGCGCGCCTCCCCGCCGTCCTGCAACGCAGCGTCCGCCCGGCGGTCGCGCACGCATTGCGAAACCCGTCACGTTCAGGAGGGTGCCATGCCCCGCGCCATGGGGCGGCCTTGAAGCGGGCGCGGAAAGTGCGATATAGATACGCTTTCGTAGCGGCCCCCGCCAGAGATCGGGCCGTGCGCTTGGGGATAGGCAATGACTGAAAACACGACTGCGGGCGGGGAACTCGCAGGACTCCGGGTGATGGTCATCGATGATTCGAAGACCATCCGCAGGACTGCGGAAACGCTGCTCAAGCGCGAAGGCTGCGAGGTGGTCACCGCCACCGACGGCTTCGAAGCGCTTGCGAAGATCGCAGACCAGCAGCCGCAGATCATCTTCGTCGACATCATGATGCCGCGCCTGGACGGGTACCAGACCTGTGCGCTGATCAAGGGCAACCAGCTGTTCAAGGCGACCCCGGTCATCATGCTCTCGTCCAAGGATGGCCTGTTCGACAAGGCGCGGGGACGCATCGTCGGCTCGGAGCAGTACCTGACGAAGCCTTTCACGCGTGAAGAACTGCTGGGTGCCATCCGCACATACGTCAACGCCTGACCAGGGGGGAAAGGCACAATGGCTCGTATCGTTCTGATCGAGGATTCACCGACCGACCGCGCGGTGTTCACCCAGTGGCTGCGCCGTGCCGGCCACGAGGTGCTGGAGGCGGACAATGCCGAGGATGGACTGCAGCTGGTCCGCGACCAGGTGCCGCAGCTGGTGCTGATGGACGTGGTCCTGCCCGGCATGAGCGGTTTCCAGGCCACCCGCGCGATGGCCCGTGATGCGGCGATCAAGCACATCCCGGTGATCATCGTCAGCACCAAGGCGATGGAAACCGACAAGGCATGGGGCCTGCGCCAGGGCGCGGCCGATTACATCGTCAAGCCGCCGCGCGAGGATGAACTGATCGCGCGGATCAACGAACTGGTGGCCTGATGCGCTCGCCCTTCGACATTCTCGAAGCCTACGAACGGCGCAGCCTGGCCCACGCGGTGCAGCTGCCCGAGCGGCAGTTCGCCCAGGACCTCTGGCGTGGCGTGGGTTACCGCGTCGGCCAGCGCCGGCTGGTGTCCGATTTCCGCGAAGTGGTGGAAATCGTGCCGATGCCGCCGGTGACCCCGGTGCCGTGCGCGCAGCCGTGGCTGCTGGGCGTGGGCAATCTGCGCGGCAACCTGTTCCCGGTGGTCGACCTGAAGTACTTCCTGGAAGGCACGCGTACCGTGCAGCAGGAAGGCCAGCGCGTGCTGATCATGCGCCAGGCCGGCGGCGACGTCGCCCTGACCATCGATGAACTGTTCGGCCAGCGCAGCTTTGAACTGGACCAGCAGATCGCGGCCGGCACGCTGGCCGAAGGGCGCTACGGCCACTTCGTCGATCGCGCCTTCCACGCCGACGGCCACGACTGGGGCGTGTTCTCCCTCTCGCTGCTGTCGCGTACCCCTGAATTCCGGCAAGCCGCGGCCTGAGGCCGGGCATCGCCCCCTGCATTGAAGATCGAGGTTGAACGATGAGTACTGCTTCGGACGCCACCAAGACCGGCAAGCTGCGGCTGGGCGGCAGCAACCTCTGGCTGTTCCTGCTGCTGGCATCGATGATCCTGTTCGGCGTCAACACCGGCGTCGCCACCTGGCAGGGCAGTCGCCTGGCCGATGCCGGTTCCAAGGCGGCCGACCTGCAGGTGCTGTCGCAGCAGCTGGCCAACCAGGGCCGTGACGCGGTGGGCGGCAACGCGCAGGCGTTCACCGCCTTCAAGGCGACCCGCAACGCGATCGAACAGAACGTGTCGACACTGCAGGGGCGCTACGGCAAGGAGCCGGGCGTGTCCGGTGCCATCGCCACCCTGGGCGAGACCTGGGCGCCGCTGGGCAAGCAGGCCGGGCAGCTGGTCGCCAGCGAACCGGCGGTGCTGGCGCTGGCCGGCAATGCCAACAACTTCACCGGCGCGGTGCCGGGCCTGCAGGCCCAGCTGAACGAGCTGGTGCGTGCGATGTCCGCCTCCGGCGCGCCGTCGTCGCAGGTGTACAGCGCACTGCAGCAGGTCGTGGTGGCTGGCTCGATGGCCCGCCGCGTAACCGAAATGCGTGCCGGTGGCAGCGCCGCAGCGACGTCCGGCGATGCACTGGCACGCGACATCACCGTGTTCTCGCAGGTGCTCGACGGCCTGCGCAACGGCAACGAGGAACTGGGCATCACCGCCGTGCGCGGTGCCGCCGCCGTCGCCGCACTGGAGCAGTCGCAGCAGAAGTGGGAAGCGATGAAGCAGGACGCTGACGCGATCCTGGCCAGCTCGCGCCAGCTGTTCGCGGCGCAGTCCGCCGCCACCGCGCTGGGCCAGGGTTCGGCCCACATGCTGGATGACAGCCGCAAGCTGTTCGACGCGTTCTCCTCGTTCGGCTCGGTGTCTGACACCCGCCTGTTCCCGAACTTCTGGATCGGTGTGGTGTCCGGTGCGCTGTCGCTGATCGCGATCATCGGCTTCGTTTCCACCAACGTGCGCAGCCGCTCGCGCGAGCAGGAACTGCGTTACCAGACCCAGGTGGAATTCAACAGCCGCAACCAGCAGGCGATCATGCGGCTGCTGGACGAAATCTCCTCGCTGGGTGAGGGCGACCTGACGGTGAAGGCCTCGGTGACCGAGGACATGACCGGCGCCATCGCCGACGCAATCAATTACGCCGTCGACGAGCTGCGCCACCTGGTGACCACCATCAACGACACCTCGGCCAAGGTCGCGCTGTCCACCCAGGAAACCCAGGCCACCGCCATGCAGCTGGCAGAGGCGGCGGGCCACCAGGCCAACCAGATCACCTCGGCGTCGGACCGCATCGGCGAAATCGCGGCGAGCATCGAACAGGTGTCGCGCAACTCGGCCGAGTCGGCCGACGTGGCACAGCGTTCGGTGGTGATCGCCGCCGAAGGTGCCGGCGTGGTGCGCGAGACCATCCAGGGCATGGACCAGATCCGTGACCAGATCCAGGAAACCTCCAAGCGCATCAAGCGCCTGGGTGAGTCGTCGCAGGAAATCGGCTCGATCGTGGAACTGATCAACGACATTTCCGAACAGACCAACATCCTGGCGTTGAACGCGGCAGTGCAGGCGGCGTCGGCCGGTGAAGCGGGTCGCGGTTTCGCGGTCGTGGCCGACGAAGTGCAGCGCCTGGCAGAACGTACCTCCGGCGCGACCCGACGCATCGAGAACCTGGTGCAGGCCATTCAGGCCGATACCAACGAAGCGGTCACCTCGATGGAACAGACCACCGCCGAAGTGGTGTCCGGTGCACGCCTGGCCGAGGATGCCGGCACCGCGCTGACCGAGATCGAGCGCGTGTCCAATGCACTGAACACCCTCATCAAGAACATCTCCATCGCCGCCCAGCAGCAGTCCGCTGCGGCTTCGGACATCACTCGCACCATGGGCGTGATCCGGCAGATCACCGGCCAGACCTCGCAGGGTGCCGGGCAGACCGCCGAATCGATCGGCCACCTCGCGCAGCTGGCGGCCGACCTGCGTCGTTCGGTCGCCGACTTCAAGCTGCCGGCGTGACGCGGGCAGGGCGGCGAGCAAGGAACCAGTCGATGAAGCATTTCCATTCCCCACGCCAGAACTCGCGCGGCTTCCGCGCGGCGGCGAACGGAGCGCGTCCATGAGCAGTCTGCGCGATGCGATGAGCCACGCAGCGCTGGGCTGGGTCAAGCCCGAGCTGGACGAGACCCTGCGCCAGGTGCGCAACGAAGTCGAGTACTACGCCGAAGACCCGACCGACGCCAGCCGCATGCGCATCTGCGCCGGCTACCTGCACCAGGTACAGGGCACCCTGCGCATGGTCGAGCTGTACGCCCCGGCCATGGTGGCCGAGGAGCTGGAACAGCTGGCCAATGCCATCGGCGCCGGTGGCGTGGCCGATCGGGATGAAGCCTGCGCGACCCTGATGCGTGGCAGCGTGCTGCTGCCCGACTACCTGGAGCGCCTGCAGAACGGTCACCGTGACATCCCGATCGTGCTGATGCCGCTGCTGAACGAGATCCGTGCCGCACGTGGCGAAGAGGGCGTGCATGACAGCGTGCTGCTGGCATTCGCACCGGACAGCGTCACCGCCACCGAGGCCGAGCTGGACCATGCCCGTGGCAGCCTGAGCGGGCGCAACCGCGAGCTGCTCGATACCGTGGGCAGTGCAGTGAAGGAAGAACTGCTGCGCATCAAGGATGCGCTGGACCTGCACCTGCGTACCGGCGGTGCGCCGGAGCAACTGCAGACCCAGGCCAACGAGCTCGGTGCGGTCGCCGATACGCTGGGCATGATGGGCCTGGGCGTGGCCCGCGGCGTGGTCGTGCAGCAACGTGATGCCCTGCGTGGCGTGGTCGAGGGCCGCCAGCAGATCGACGAAAACCTGCTGCTGGATATCGCCGGGGCGCTGCTCTACGTGGATGCGTCGCTGGATGACCAGGTCGCCCACCTGGGCGCCGGCGGCAGTGGCCAGGACGATCCGAGCGCAGTGGAGAACCGGCGCACGGTAGAGGTGCTGGCGCACGAGGCCATCGCCAACTTCGCCGCCGCGCGCGAGCACTTCGTCGCGTTCATTGAAACCAGCTGGAACCATGCCGAGCTGCACGACGTGCCGCGCCTGCTGGGCGATGTGTCAGGTGCGCTGCGCATGCTCGACCTGGGTACCGCCGCCGATTACCTGCGCGGTGTGCAGCAGTACATCGAAGCCGAGCTGATCGGTCGCCAGCGCGTGCCGAGTGGCCGCCAGCTGGACACGCTGGCCGACGCCATGGCCAGCCTGGAGTACTACCTGGAAGCCCTGCGCGACCGTCGTCCGGGTCGCGAGGACATCCTCGACATCACCCGCAGCAGCCTTGAGGCGCTGCGCTACTGGCCGTTGCCGGACCACGATGCGGCTGAGCCGGCAGCGTCCGTGCCGCAGTCGATCGAGCGTGAGCCGGTCGTGCTGCAGGGCGAGGCACTGCAGCCAGAGCACATCGAGATCCCGGTACAGTCGGCCGCGCCGGCACCCGGTGAGGTGCCGGTACCGCTGCCGGACTTCACCTTCGATCCGCCACCGGCCACGCCTTCGCCGGCAGCGGCGGACAACAGCTTGATGTTTGGTGGGCTGGGATCCGTCGCCTCCGCGCCGCTGTCGCTGCGTGACGAGTCGGATGCACCGCTGGTCTTTGCCGCCTCCAGTGCACCTGCACCCGAGGTCCCGCAATGGGATCTGGCACCGTTCCATCCTGAGACCGATCCGCTCGCTCCAGCGGACGATGAGCGCAGTCCGACGTTTGCCAGCTTCGATCCGGTCAGTTTCGAACAGCTCGATGCAGGGCAGGGGGCCGCCACCCAGTGGACACTGTCAGAGGCGGCTCTGCCAGTGCAGTCCAATGCGACAACCGGCCTGGACGTAGAGGACGCCGCCGACGCCTCGCTGTCCATCGAGACCGGCGCGCATGCCGCACCGGGGTTCGACCCGGTGGCCGCCGAACATGACGCGGTTTCTGCAAGTGACGACGTCGTGTTCCGTTTCGATGCCGATGCGCTGGACAATGCCGACGACGTGTTGTCGCTGCATGCGATGGAGGCATTGTCGCTGGAGGACGCTGCCGGGCTGCATCCGTCGCTGGAGAGCCTCGATGCCACTGCCCCTGCGGTGGTGGAAGAGAGCCCGGCTGCCGCAGAGCCGGACATCACCCCCGTGGATGTGCCGGTGGAAGCGCCCGGACCGCTTGCCGATGTGCCGGCAGCGGCGGTGTCGATGATCGACATCGACACCATCGCACCGATTGATTTCAGCGAAGCCGACGCGCAGTTCTTTGCCGAGCTGAGCGCTGCCGCCGCGGACTTCAATCCGCAGGCGACCCCGACGCCGGCCGATGCGGAAGCGCCAGTCGCCGTGGGCAGCGCGGAAGATGCAGACGCCGGCTTCGAGGCCGGCTTCGACGACGATGCCGAGAACATCGACGAGGACATCCGCGAGGTGTTCCTGGAAGAGTTCGACGACGAACTGGCCAACCTCGGAACGTTGCTGCCGGCATGGCGCATGCAGCCGGACAACATGGACCGTCTGCGTCCCATCCGCCGCATCTTCCATACGCTCAAGGGCAGTGGCCGACTGGTCGGTGCACGCACCCTGGGCGAATTCGCGTGGAAGATCGAGGGCATGCTCAACCGCGTGCTCGACGGCAGCCGCCCGGCGACGCCAGCCGTGCTGGCCATGGTCGACAACGCGCATGCCGCGCTGCCGCAGCTGAACGCCGCGTTGCGTCATGGCCAGCGGATCAGCGTGGACCTGCAAGCGATGCAGGCCATTGCCGATCGCGTCGGCGCGGGTGAGGAAACCTATTACGTACCGCTGCCGGTTGCGGCCGCTCCCGCCGCACCGGTGGTCGAAGCCGATGGCGAGGACGAGATCAGCCGCATCCTCGAAGGCGAAGCAATGGCGTCGGTGCAGGCTGAAGCCGATGCGGACCCGGCGCCTGAAGCATTGGGCACGCCGGCCAACATCGACAGCGTGCTGCGCGAGATCCTGGAAGCCGAAGTGGAAGTCCACCAGGCGACCCTGCAGGACTGGCTGCGCTTGGCACAGCAGGCGCAGCAGCCGGTCAGCGACGCGCTGCTGCGCGCGGTGCACACCATGAACGGCGCCTTCGCGATGACCGAAGTGCCGGAAATCACTGCCGTTACCGGCGGTGCCGAGTCCTACATCAAGCGCGCGCTGGCCGCGGACGTGGTGCCGGGCGACGAGGGCGTGGCTGCGCTGGACGCGACCGCGCAGGCGATCACCGCGACCATGGAAGCGCTGCAGGCCGAACAGCCGCGCATCATGCCGCAGGAAGCGCTGGTGCAGCGCCTGCAGGCGCTGGCCGGTGAACTGCCGGAAGCGCGCTGGCCGATGGTCGGGCTGGGAGACGAGGATGAAGAGGGCATCGAGCTGGCGCCCGATGTCGGGCAGGCATCCGAAGCCGAAGCGCCGCTGGCCGGGCTGGACACGCTGGACGAAACCAGCATGGCGTCCGCTTTCGACGCGGCGCCCGATCTCAGTGCCGAGCCGCAGCCGCTTGCCGAAGATGCGCTGGAACCGGTTCCAGCTGCAACCGACCCGCAGACGCTGAACGTCGCAGCCGACAGCGGCCTGAACGTGGGCGAGCTGACCGCCAGCGACGATCTTTCGCGTTACTTCGACGCCGGCTGGCCGTCGGTGCCGGGCGAAGGTGAACCTGCCGTGGCGGACCCCGGCGCGATTGAATCGATCCAGCCGGTCGAGAGTGCGCCTGTTGTCGAAGTGGCCGAAGCAGATGCCGTGCCCACGATCGCGACGGTCGACGACGCTGATCTGACCATGGCCGACGATCTGTCGCCCTACCTCGACGCCAGTGCGCTGCCGGTGGATGACCGCGACGCGGAAGAGCGGCCGGTGCCTGCGGAAGTTGACGCGATCGACCTGAATACGCCGTTGTCCTTTGATTCGGGCAGTGGCGATGACAGCGTCATTGACGCCGCTGCTGCACTGCCACTCGACAGCGGGCTGTCGAGCCTGCAGGATGAAATGGCTGCGCCGGGTTTTGCAGAACCGGTCACGCTGGCAGCCGCGCTCGAGGCCGGCCTGCACGTGATCGAAGACGAGCAGACCCTGGACGACGACGGGCAATGGCCCGTGCTCGGCCTCCAGGCCAGCGAACTCGCGCCGGGCGAGGCGGAAGCCTTTGCCGAGGATGCGGACGTCGGCGGGGAGGCGGCGGTCGGCGAAGGAGAGAGCGCCGATCAGCCGTCCCCGGCGACGGTGAACGAGGTGAGCGCTGCCGAAGCACTGCAGGCCACCGCCGAGCCGGTGCGGTTCTTCGAACTGGAAGAAGCGCCGGGGCAGGGCACGGCCAACACCGATGCCGAACCTGCCGAGGCCGACGCTGGGGAGCGGGCGCCGCTCCACGATGAAGCCTCCACCCTGGAAGACATCGCGGATGGCGCCGATGCGCTCGACTTCAGCGTGTACGACCGCGAACTGGTCGACATCTTCGTCGAGGAAGGCAAGGATCTGCTCGACCACTGCGATGGCCTGATCAGCGAGCTTCGCAATGCGCCTCAGGATCGCGAGGTGCTGGCCGGCCTGCAGCGTGACCTGCATACCCTGAAGGGTGGCGCACGCATGGCCGGCATCAATGCCATCGGCGACCTTGGCCACAGCATCGAATCCCTGCTGGAAGCCGTGGCGGCCGGCCGCACCGAGATCGAACGCCGCGACGTGCAGCTGCTGGAGCGCGGCTTCGACCGCCTGCACCAGCTGCTGACGCGGACCGGTGCCCACCGCGTGGTGGCGCCTGCACAGGATCTGGTGGAGGCCTTCGAGGTCCGCACCACCACCGATATCGCGGCGGCCGCTGCGGCCGCGCGTGCGGCCAGCGAGGCCGAGGCCGTGCCGGCACAGGCTGTGGGCCCGCTGACGACGCCGGCCGATGCCCCGCTGTCGGCACCACTGCCGGCCGAAGGCGTGGCCGACGAAGATCCGCTGGCGCGTCCGCAGCAGGAGCAGGTGCGGGTGCGCGCCGACCTGCTCGACCGCCTGGTCAACCATGCCGGTGAAGTGGCGATCTATCGCTCGCGTCTGGAACAGCAGCTGGGTGCCTTCCGTGGTGCCATGGCCGAACTGGAGCGCACCAATGCGCGACTGCGCGACCAGCTGCGCCGACTCGACCTGGAAACCGAGGCGCAGATCGTCGCCCGCTACCAGCGCGAGCAGGACCAGGCGGACCAGAAGTTCGATCCGCTGGAACTGGACCGTTTCTCCACCCTGCAGCAGCTCAGCCGTGCGCTGAACGAGTCCGCCGCCGACCTGGGCGGCCTGCAGGGCGTCCTGGACGATCTGTCGCGCCAGTACGACTCCCTGCTGCAGCAGCAGTCGCGCGTAAGCTCGGAACTGCAGGATGGCCTGATGCGCGCGCGCATGGTGCCGTTCGACGGTCTGGTGCCGCGCCTGCGCCGCGTGGTCCGCCAGTCCGGCATGGATACCGGCAAGCAGGTCCACCTGACCCTGGAAGGTACCCACGGCGAACTGGACCGCAACGTCCTCGACCGCATGGTCGCGCCGCTGGAACACATGCTGCGCAACTCCGTGGCGCATGGCCTGGAAGCGCCGGAACAGCGCCGCGCCGCCGGCAAGCCGGAGGAGGGCGAGATCGCCATCCGCCTGCACCGCGAAGGCTCGGAAATCGTGCTGGAAGTGGCCGACGACGGCGCCGGCCTGGACCGCGAGGCGATCCGCCGCCGCGCCATCGACCGTGGCCTGCTGGCTGCCGATGCGCAGCCGAACGAGCAGGAACTGGACAACCTGATCTTCGCCTCTGGTTTCACCACCGCTGACCAGGTCAGCCAGCTGGCCGGCCGTGGCGTGGGCATGGACGTGGTGCGCAACGAAGTGCGCCAGCTGGGCGGTTCGGTCGATATCCAGTCAGTGCGGGGCCAGGGCGTGCGCTTCACCCTGCGCCTGCCGCAGACGCTGGCGGTCACCCAGGCGGTGTTCGTGCAGATCGGCGAAACCACCTTTGCGGTGCCGGTCGCATCGGTCAGTGGCATCGGCCGCCTGTCGCGCGAGCGTTTCGAAGCGGCCGACAGCAGCTATCGCTACAGCGGCGAGGACTATCCGCTGTACGACCTCGGCAGCCTGGTCGGGCAGGCCCCGGCGCGTGCCGATGGCCAGGACCAGGTACCGCTGCTGCTGGTCCGTGCCGGTGACCTGCGTGCCGCCGTGGCGATCGACCAGGTGCTGGGCAACCGCGAAATCGTGGTCAAGCCGGTCGGCCTGCAGATCGCTTCGGTGCCGGGCATCTACGGTGCAACCATCACCGGCGATGGCCGCGTGGTGGTGATCCTGGACGTAGCGCCGCTGGTGCGCCGCTTCCTCGCCAACCCGACGCTGCCGGTGCTGGCCAACGCGCCACGCCAGGAGCGCCAGGTGCCGCTGGTGATGGTGGTGGACGATTCGCTGACCATGCGCAAGGTGACCGGGCGCATCCTCGAACGCCACAACTTCGAGGTCAGCGTCGCCCGCGACGGCGTGGAAGCACTGGAGCGCCTGGAAGAACGCGTGCCCGACCTGATGCTGCTGGACATCGAGATGCCGCGCATGGATGGTTACGAGCTGGCCACCGCGATGCGTGCCGACCCGCGCTACAAGGACGTGCCGATCGTGATGATCACCTCGCGCAGCGGCGACAAGCACCGCCAGCGCGCCTTCGAGATCGGCGTGCAGCGCTACCTGGGCAAGCCGTACCAGGAGCTGGACCTGATGCGTAACGTGTACGACCTGCTGGGGATCGCCCGTGTCCGTGAGTGAAGCCCAGGCGGCCCCGGCCGTCGCCCTGCTGGCCCGTCCTGGCGCGGCGCGCGAGCGCCTGCGCGAGGCGTTGTCGCATGCCGATGTGCAGCTGGTGCTGGAAGACGACCCCAACGGCCTGGAGCCGCAGCTGCTGCAGGACGCGCGTCCACAGTTCGTGGTGATCGCGCTGGAAGCGGCCATCGAGGATGCTCTGGAGCGGCTTGAAGCGGTGCTGTCCGCACCAGGCCTGACCCTGGTCTTCGACGAAGCCGAGCTGGCGGCGCGCCGTGATGGCTGGGAGGCACAGCGCTGGGGCCGCCATCTGGCCGCCAAGCTGCACGGCCACCAGCAGGTGCTGCCGCCGGGTGCGGAAGACGAACCCGCCCTGCAGCTGGAACCGGGTCACCCGGCACCGCCGCCGGCACCACGGGAAGAAGCGCTCCAGCCGCATCTGGACCAGGCATTGAGCTGGGCCGACGAGGTACCGGCGGACAGCCTGTATGCGCCACCGGCGCACCTGCACGAACCGATCGCGCTGGAGCAGGCACTGGCCGCGCTGCAGCCGGTGGTGCCGGAGCCGCTGGAGGCAGCGCCGATGCAGCCGGTTGCCACACCGGCAACGCCGCCGGTGTCCTTCGACCACACCGCGTGGTCACTGGTCGAGGACGTAGCAGACGCACCCGCAGCCACCGGGTACAGCGCCGCGATGGAAGCCCCGCTGCCGTCCTTCGATACCGATCACCTCAGCCTGGTGGACCTGGACACTGCGGCGCCTGCGGGCGCACGTGCCGGCTCGCTGCTGGTGCTGGCCGGCATTGGCGGCCCGGATGCGCTGCGCCGCCTGCTCGGTGCGCTGCCGTCGTCGCTGAGCGTGCCGGTGCTGGTGCACATGCGCCTGGACGGTGGCCGCTACGGCAACCTGGTCAAGCAGATGACGCGGGTGTCGCCGCTGCCGGTGCAGCTGGCCGAAGCCGGCCAGCGTGCAACACCCGGTGAAGTGCACGTGCTGGCCGATGACATCGGCGTGCAGGCCGCCAGCGACGGCCTGCATTTCGTCAGCGACGCGCAAGGCATTTCGATCGCCGGGCTGCCGGCCGACCACACTGCGCTGGTCCTGCTCAGCGGCGCCGACCTTGCGCATGTGGGTCCGGCGCTGGATCTGGCCGCCGCCGGTGCCTGGGTGGCCGGGCAGGTCGGCGAGGGCTGCTATGACCCTGCCGCAGCCACGGCGGTGGTCGCCGCTGGCATGGTGGCGGGTGAGCCACAGGAACTGGCGCAGGCCATCGCCTCGCGCTGGGGCGTGGAAGACGATAACGGAGAGGCACCATGAGCTATGCCAGCAATGACGAAATCCGCGGCGTCCTGATCCAGGCCGGCAACGAGCGCGTGCTGCTGCCCAATGCCACCGTGGCCGAAATGATGTCGCGGGTGCCGGTGCAGCCGGTTTCCGACGCCCCGCGCTGGCTGGTCGGCGAAATCGGCTGGCACGGCTGGCAGGTGCCGCTGGTGTCGTTCGCGCGCCTTTCCGGCCTGGGCGAGGAAGCCGTAGGCGGCCACAACAAGGTCGTCGTGCTGAAGGCCCTCAGCGGCAACGCGCAGCGCCCCTACTACGCGCTGCTGACGCAGAATTTCCCGCAGTTGATCTCGGTGCCGCGCGATGGCCTGCTGGCCGATGCTTCCGAGGAAACCCTGCCGCAGATCGTGCACATGCGCGTGCTGCTGGGTGAGCAGAGCGCGCTGCTGCCGAACCTGGATGCGCTGGAAGCCGCGCTGGATTCGCTGGCGGCCTGATCGGCAATCCGCCGGTCAGGTTCCCGGTAGTGCCGGCCGCTGGCCGGCAACCTCATGATCCCTTGGATGCCGGCCAGCGGCCGGCACTACCACCAATCAACCTTACCCCAGGTCGCCCAACCGCGCCTGCAATGCCGCGATCGCGGCCAGCCCGGCGGTCTCCGTGCGCAGGATGCGCGGCCCCAGCTGCAGGCCCTGGAATCCTGCCGCTGCCAGCTGATCCCGGTCGCGCGGCGACCAGCCGCCTTCCGGGCCGATCGCGATCACGATGCCGCCCGTCGGCGCCGCGTCGAGCGTCGACAGGCGATGGGCACCGTGCGGGTCCAGCGTCAGCCGCAGCGTATCGGCCGGCAGCGTCGCCGCCGCCTGCGCCAATGACACCGGCGAGCCCACCTGCGGAATGCGCGCGCGCCCGGACTGGCCGCAGGCCGAGGTCACCACGTTGTTCCAGTGCGCTACGCGCTTCTCCGCGCGCGCGGCATCCAGCTTCACTTCGGTGCGCTCGGCATTCACCGGAACGATGGCGCTCACGCCCAGCTCGGTGGCCTTCTGCAGGATCAGGTCCATCTTCTCGCCTCGGGCAATGCCCTGCAGCAGAGTGATCGCCAGCGGCGATTCGTTGTCCACCGCCTGCACCGCATCGATGCGCACCTGCACCTCGCGCTTGCCGGCGGCGGTCAGCGTGGCGCTGTAGTCGTGGCCATCGCCGTTGAACAGCACGCAGGTATCACCCTCGCGCAGGCGCATCACCCGCACCAGATGGTTGGCCGTCTCTTCCGGCAGGGTCACGGTCTGGCCGCTGTGCAGCGCCAGGTCGATGGGGCAGCGGGTCACGCGCATGCAATCGCCTCGTCAATCGCCGCCAGCGTGGTATGTGCCAGCAGCTCCAGTTGTTCGTCATCCACGCAGTAGGGTGGCATCCAGTACAGCACGTCGCCCAGCGGACGCAGCACCACGCCACGTTTCAGCGCAGCCTTGTAGGCGTGCAGGCCCAGTCGCAGCGCCGGATCGAACGGCGTGCGCTTGTTGCCATCCCGCGACAGCTCGAAGGCCACCACCATGCCGGCCTGGCGGACGTCGGCCACGTGCGGATGGTCGCTCAATGGCGCAGCCAGCGCGCCCATCACCGAGGCGATGCCACGGTTGCGGGCGATCACATCGTCGTCGCGGAAGATGTCCAGCGTCGCCAGCGCAGCCGCACAGGCCAGCGGGTTGCCGGTGTAACTGTGCGAATGCAGGAAGGCGCGCTCGCGCGAGTCATCAAGGAAGACGTCGTACAGCGCCTGCGTGGCCAGCACCGCGGCAAGCGGCAGGAAGCCGCCGGTCAGGCCCTTGGACAGGCACATCAGGTCCGGCATCACCCCGGCCTGCTCGCAGGCGAACAGGGTGCCGGTGCGGCCGAAGCCGGTGGCGATCTCGTCGGCGATCATGAATGCGCCGTGCGCATCACACAGTTCGCGCACCCGCTGCAGGTACACCGGGTCATGCATGCGCATGCCGCCGGCGCACTGCAGGCGCGGTTCCAGGATCACTGCGCAGATCTCGCCGGGATGCTGGTCAAACAGGGTGGCCAGGCCATCAGCGGCCTGGCGTGCGCGATCAGCCGCACTCTGGCCCGGCTCGGCCAGGTAGGCATCGGGCGAGGGCGCGAACAGGCCTTCGGCCAGCAGCGGCGCGTAGACGCGGCGGTACAGCGGAATGTCCGCCATCGCCAGCGCTCCAAGGGTCTCGCCATGGTAGCCGTTCTCCAGCGCGATGAAGCGCGTGCGCCGTGGCTCGCCGCGGTTCTGGAAATACTGGAAGGCCATCTTCAGCGCGACTTCCACGCCGGCCGAGCCGTTGTCGGCGTAGAACACCTTGGCCAGCGGCTCGCGGCCGGGCTGGCGTGGCGCCAGCGCCAGCAGGCGCTCGGCCAGGGTGATCGCCGGCTCATGGCCGAAGCCAGCCAGCATCACCTGTTCCAGCTGCCCGGCCTGCGCCGCGATGGCGCCGCCGATGCGCGGCTCGGCATGGCCGAACAGATTGGTCCACCAGCTGCTGACGGCGTCCAGATAGCGGTTGCCGTCGTGATCGATCAGCCATGCGCCTTCACCACGGGCGATCGGCACCAGCGGCAGGGTATGCGGGTGCTCACGCATCTGCGTGCACGGGTGCCACAGCACCTGCAGGTCGCGTTGCCGCCAGTGCTGGGCCAGCGGGGAGGGGGTTGGGTCTGCTAGCATTTCGGGCTCATGAACATGTTGCTGCCTGCACATTCTATCGGCCCCGGCGCTGGCGCCGGCCGCCGCGGAGATTCCGCATGAACGATGACCGTGCCGGCCGGCGCTTGCCGATCATCCATCGGATCACCGATGAGGAGAACGGCCCCTTCCAGCGCCAGCACCTGGACCTGGAGTTCTCCAACGGTGAACGCCGCCGCTTCGAACGCCTGGTCAGCCGTGGCCATGGTGCGGTGGTGGTGGTGCCGATGCTCGACGACGAGACGGTGCTGCTGGTGCGTGAATACGCCGCCGGCATGCATCGCTATGAACTGGGCCTGGTCAAGGGCCGGATCGACGCCGGCGAAACCCCCGGGCAGGCCGCCGACCGCGAGCTGAAGGAAGAGGCCGGGTACGGTGCACGCCGGGTCGACGTGCTGCGCGCGATGACCCTGGCCCCCACCTACATGAGCCACCAGTCGTGGCTGGTGGTGGCACGCGACCTGTATCCGGAAAAGCTGGCCGGCGACGAGCCGGAAGAACTCGAGGTGGTGCCGTGGAAGCTGGCCGAACTGGACCAGCTGATGCTGCGCGAGGACTTCTCCGAGGGACGCTCGCTGGCGGCGCTGTTCATCGCTCGCCAGTGGCTGCAGGGAACGCGATGATCAAACTGACCACGGACCTGCGCGAGACCGCCATCGCCATCGCCCAGGAAGCCGGACAGGCCATCATGCAGGTGTACGCCGATGGCTTCGAGGTGCAGATCAAGGACGACGACAGCCCGGTCACCACCGCCGACCTGGCCGCCAACCAGGTCATCGAACTGGGCCTGCGCCAGCTGACCCCGGACCTGCCGATCCTGTCGGAGGAATCGGCGCAGGTGCCGTGGGAGCACCGCCGCCACTGGGGCGCGTACTGGCTGGTGGATCCGCTCGACGGCACCCGCGAGTTCGTCAAGCGCAATGGCGAGTTCAGCGTCAACATCGCGCTGATCTACCAGGGCGCACCTGCCTTCGGCGTGGTGTTGGCCCCGGTCACCGGCATCGTCTGGCATGCCATGCGTGGCGAGCTGGCCTATCGCCGGCAGGGCCTGCACGACACCGTGCTGCGCACCCGCACGCCGGCCACCGCCCCGCTGCGCGTCGCCGCCAGCCGCTCGCACCGCTCGCCGGAAACCGAGGCGCTGCTGGCGAGGATGGGCCGCATCGAGACCATCGCGCAGGGCTCGTCGCTGAAATTCTGCCGGATCGCCGAAGGCGGCCTGGATGTCTACCCTCGGCTGGGCCCGACCTCCGAATGGGATACCGCTGCCGGCCAATGCGTGCTGCATGCCGCCGGCGGCGCCGTGCTGTCGGCCGCGACCGGCAAGCCGTTCCGCTACAACCGCCGCGAAACCTTGTTGAACGGCGATTTCATTGCCCTTGGTGATACCAGCCTGCCATGGCGCGACTGGTTGTCCGACTGACCCTGGAGGCCGCATGAGCGCGCACGACACCCCCACCACCGGCAGCGCCGCCGCCCACGAGCTGGAGCGCCTGCTGGCGATCATGGCGCGCCTGCGCGACCCGCAGGGCGGCTGCCCGTGGGATCTGGAGCAGAACTTCGCAACCATCGCGCCGTACACCATCGAGGAAGCCTACGAGGTGGCCGATGCGATCGACCGTGGCGATCTCGACGATCTCTGTGACGAGCTGGGCGACCTGCTGCTGCAGGTGGTGTTCCATGCGCGCATGGCCGAAGAGCAGGGGGCCTTTGCCTTCGCCGAGGTCGCACGCGCGATCAGCGACAAGATGCAGCGCCGTCACCCGCACGTGTTCGCCGACGTGAGCGTCGACGATGCCGACGGCGTGACGCGCAACTGGGATGCGATCAAGCGTGCCGAGCGTGCCGCCAAGGGCGAGCAGGACACCTCCGCGCTGGCCGGCATTTCGCGCGGGCTGCCGGAATGGCAGCGGGCGGTGAAGCTGCAGTCGCGTGCGGCCAAGGTCGGCTTCGACTGGCCCGGCCCGTTGCCGGTGCTGGACAAGGCGGCCGAGGAACTGCAGGAACTGCGCGAGGAGTTCGAACGCGGCGATATCGCCGGCAACAAGGCGCGGCTGCAGGAAGAACTGGGCGACCTGCTGTTCGTCTGCGCCAACCTGGCGCGCCATGCCGACATCGACCTGGGTGCGGCGCTGCGCGGGGCCAACCACAAGTTCGAACGCCGCTTCCGCGCGATGGAAGCGCAGGCCGACGCGCAGGGTGGGGCGCTGGCTGCGATGGGCCTGGATGCGCAGGAAGCGTTGTGGCAGCAGGCCAAGGCGGCGGAGAAAGCGTGAAGACGCTGGGCCTGTTCCTGCTGACCGCGCTGGCCGAGATCGTCGGCTGCTACCTGCCCTGGGTATGGCTGCGCAAGGGCGGCAGCGTCTGGTTGCTGCTGCCGGCCGCGGCCAGCCTCGCCCTGTTCGCGTGGCTGTTGACCCTGCACCCGACCGCCAGTGGGCGGGTCTATGCGGCCTACGGTGGCGTGTACATCGGCACCGCGCTGTTCTGGTTGTGGTTGGTCGACGGCATCCGCCCCAGCCGCTGGGACCTGCTGGGCGCTGCGCTGTGCCTGGCCGGCATGGCGGTGATCATGTTCGGGCCGCGCACCTCATCGGTGTAGAGCCGGGCCATGCGTGGCTGCGCCTCCTTCCGACCGCGCTGGCGCGCGCAAGCCGGGCATGGCTCGGCGCCACAAGGTCAGCGATGGTGCATGATGGCGACGACCCTGGTTCCCGGAGCACGCGCATGTCCCGCTTCGCCAGCTTCCGCGAGTTCTATCCGTTCTACCTCAGCGAGCATCGCCACCCGGTATCGCGCCGGCTGCACTTCATCGGCAGCTGCGGCGTACTGTTGCTGGTCGCGACAGCGATCCTGCGTGGGCAGCCGGTGCTGCTGCTGGCTGCCCTGTTCTGCGGTTACAGCTTCGCCTGGGTTGGCCATTTCTTTTTCGAGAAGAACCGCCCGGCCACTTTCCAGCACCCGCTGTACTCGTTCATGGGCGACTGGGTGATGTTCGCCGACATCCTGCGCGGGCGCATGCCCTGGTAGCTCCGCTGTGAATGCGGCCTTCACGCGCTATGCTGGGGCCTGGACGTCATAGATAAGGAAAGCAAGATGTTCCCGACCATGTTCTTTACCGTGGTGCTGGCCTTCGTGGCCGTGGTGATCCTGTTCAAGGCGGTACGGATGGTGCCCCAGGGCTACGAGTGGACCGTCGAGCGCTTCGGGCGCTACACGCACACCATGACCCCCGGCCTGCACTTCCTGATTCCGATCGTGTACGGGGTCGGGCGCAAGGTGAACATGATGGAGCAGGTGCTGGATGTACCCAGCCAGGAAGTGATCACCAAGGACAACGCCGCCGTGCGCGTGGACGGCGTGGTGTTCTTCCAGGTCCTGGATGCCGCCAAGGCGGCCTATGAGGTGGCCAACCTGGAAGTGGCGATGATCGCCCTGGTGCAGACCAACATCCGTACCGTGATCGGTTCGATGGACCTGGATGAATCGCTCAGCCAGCGCGAGGTGATCAATGCCCAGCTGTTGAGCGTGGTCGACCACGCCACCAATCCCTGGGGCGTGAAGGTCAACCGCATCGAGATCCGCGACATCCAGCCACCACGCGATCTGCTGGACGCGATGGCGCGGCAGATGAAGGCCGAGCGCGAGAAGCGCGCGCAGATTCTAGAGGCAGAGGGTTCCCGCCAGTCGGAGATCCTGCGCGCCGATGGCGAAAAGCAGGCCACCGTGCTGGAGGCCGAAGGCCGTCGCGAAGCTGCGTTCCGCGATGCCGAGGCGCGCGAACGCCTGGCCGAGGCCGAAGCGATGGCGACCAAGGTGGTGTCGGCGGCGATTGCCGAGGGCGACGTGCAGGCGATCAACTACTTTGTTGCGCAGAAGTACGTGGAAGCGTTCAAGGAGCTGGCCAGTTCGCCGAACCAGAAGCTGGTGCTGATGCCGATGGAGGCCAGTGGCGTGATCGGTTCGATCGCCGGCGTGGCCGAACTGGCGAAGCAGGCGCTGGCCAGCCAGGACAACAAGGCCGCCGGCAAGCGGCCGCCGCCGCTCGGAGGCTGACATGCGCTGGGAAGTCGTCGGTTGGGGCGCGCTGGCGCTGCTGCTGTTTGCCGCCGAGGCGTTGGCGCCCGGGGCGTTCATGCTGTGGATCGGCATTGGCGCGGCGGCGGTGTTCGTACTGGTTGCGGTGTTCAGCGGCATTCCATTGCTGTGGCAGGTCGTTGCCTTCGTCGTGCTGAGCGTTGTCTCGATCCAGTGCTACCGGCGCTGGGGCAAGGCAAGGGCGCGACCCAGCGATGCACCGTTGCTCAACCGCCGCGCCGAACAACTGGTCGGACGGGTGGTGCCGTTGCAGCAGGGTATCGTTGGTGGGCAGGGCCGGGTCAGCATCGACGACGCGTACTGGCAGGTCAGCGGCCCGGACCTGCAGGCCGGTGCCATGGTGCGGGTGGTAGCGGTGCAGGGCAGCACGCTGGTGGTCGAGTCTGCTGCGGGTAGAGTCGACTGATAGTCGACTGGCATGTGTTGGGTCGGGCGGGTTGGGTTCGCGGTACACGCCGTAAACCCCGCTCTGCGGTCCGGCCCAGCCGCTGGCGGCTGCGCGTTCGGGCGCTTGCGAAGCAGTGCTTCGCAAGCAAAGCGCCCCCAGGGATGGGTTCACGGCGTGTCCCGATCGCCCATACCGCTCCGGCCAAGCCGTCGACTTCGCAGAGCCGATACGCTTTGGCTGTTGCCGTTGCCTGGCTTGTAAAAGGCGCCCACCGGCCGCAGGCCGGCCAAACACCCCCGCTGCGCTGCGGCGCGACCTGCGGGCGACCGATCTGGGATAATGGGGATTCTTGTTTCCTCTGCTGCCGGACCCGGTCATGACCCAGAAGACGCTGCTCAACGATACCCACCGCGCCCTTGGCGCCAAGATGGTCGATTTCGGGGGTTGGGACATGCCCATCCACTACGGCTCGCAGCTGGACGAGCACCACCTGGTGCGTCGCGAGTCGGGTGTGTTCGACGTCAGCCACATGACCGTGGTCGACCTGCGCGGTGACCAGGTCAGGCCGTTCCTGCGCCGCCTGCTGGCCAACTCGGTCGACAAGCTGAAGGTGCCGGGCAAGGCGCTGTACTCGTGCATGCTGAATCCGCGCGGCGGCGTCATCGACGACCTGATCGTCTACTACCTGGGCGACGATTTCTTCCGCATGGTGGTCAACGCCTCCACCCGCGAAAAGGACCTGGCCTGGCTGCGCGAGCAGGCCGCGCCGTTCGGCGTCAGCGTCGAGCAGCGCCCGGACCTGGCCATCCTGGCCGTGCAGGGCCCGCAGGCGCGCGCGATCGTGATCGGCCTGGCCCGCGAATCCGAGCGCGAGGCGCTGACCAAGCTGGGCCGCTTCGCCGCCCTGCAGGTGCAGTCCGACGACGGCGTCGAGCTGTTCGTCGCCCGTACCGGTTACACCGGCGAAGACGGCTTCGAAATCCTGCTGCCGCAGGACGCGGTGGTCGCGTTCTGGAACCGCCTGCTGGCGGCGGGCGTGAAGCCGGCCGGTCTCGGCGCACGCGACACGTTGCGCCTGGAAGCCGGCATGAACCTGTATGGCCAGGACATGGACGAAGAGATCAGCCCGTACGAAGCGGCGCTGGCCTGGACCGTGTCGCTGGACGAAGGCCGCGACTTCATCGGCCGCGACGTGCTGGAAGCGCAGAAGAACGCAGGCACCGCGCGCCAGATGATCGGCCTGGTGATGGACGAGAAGGGCGTGCTGCGCCACGGCCAGGCAGTGACCACGGCCAGCGGCCAGGGCGAGATCCTGTCCGGCACCTTCTCGCCGACCCTGGCCAAGGGCATCGCTTTTGCCCGCGTGCCCGCCGGTGAACTCGGCGAGGTCACCGTCGACATCCGCGGCCGGCAGGTGCCGGTGCGCGTGGTCAAGTTCCCGTTCGTGCGCGAAGGCCAGGCCCAGCCCGGCGTGCTCGCCGACGCCTGATCCGGACATGCCGGTCGTCACTGACAGCAGTGGCGGCCGGTTGGTTACACTAGCCCCGTTTTTTCCACCCCTGCATATCTCTGGAGCAGTCCCATGAGCGAGATCCCCGGCGACCTCAAGTTCCTCAAGTCCCATGAGTGGGCCCGTGTCGAAGGCAATGGCCGCGTCACCGTCGGTATTTCCGACCATGCCCAGGGCCTGCTGGGTGACCTGGTCTACGTCGAACTGCCGGAAGTCGGCGCCGACGCCAAGGCCGGCGAACAGATCGCCGTCGTCGAGTCGGTGAAGGCCGCCTCGGACGTCTACAGCCCGATCAGCGGCAAGGTTGTCGAGGTCAACTCGGCCCTGTCCGACAAGCCGGAAACCATCAACGAAGATGCCTACGGCGAAGGTTGGATGTTCGTGGTCGAACTGACCAACGCTGAAGAGGTCAACGAGCTGCTGGACCCGGACGCGTACGCCGAAGCCCTGGAGAACGACGACCACTGAGTCGTCGTTTCCGGGTTCTGCAACGGCCACCTTCGGGTGGCCGTTTTTGTTTTGGCGAGTACGTCGGCTCATGACGCAGGGTTTGCTGCGCGCCCTCGACGCGGCATCAGCAGACCCGCGAACGGTACCGAGGGGTGTGCGCAGTTTTGCGCAAATCCGCGTTTCCGCCCCGCGCCGACGCGTCCGGATGTGAAAACTTTTCGCCCCCCGTTGCGGTGCCGTTGTGCTGGCGCTGGTGCCGGCGCCGGCCGGTGCCGGCGTTGCGTGCATGCAGCGGCCGCCAACATGCATGCATCTGCGCAGAGTGCCTATTTCAAGTGGTTTTTGTTCAACGCTTGCGTTGTTGTTGCTGCAGGCAACGCGCGTGCGTGGTGCTTTGTTGGTCGTCGAGGGCGGAGCGTCGCGACCGTGCAGGCAACACCGCGGATGGCGCGGATGTGAAAATTTTTCGCGGGGGTTGTTGACAGTAAAAAAAACCGTGATTAGGTTTCGCCTCAGCAGACCTTGCCTGCCAAACCGAGTGCGCAGAATCAATCGTCCGATGCGAAGCAGCCCCTTCAAGACCACCGCGACCCAGATGACGGTGGACATGGCCCCGCTTCCCCCGGAGAAATGCAAGGCACCTCCCGTTCCGATGCCCGCTCCGCCGATCGAGGCGGGCATTGCCGCATCCGTAACGGCGCGCTTGACGCGCCGGCGGTCCCCGCACGCAGCATCCGCGGGTTTGATCCACCTGGGCGTTTCAACTCCCTATCACTGACGAGGAGCCATCCCATGGCAACCAAGAAAGCTGCGAAGAAAAAGCCCGCCGCCAAGAAGGCGGTGAAGAAGGTCGCGAAGAAGGCCGCTGCCAAGAAGGCAGTGAAGAAGGTCGCGAAGAAGGCGACCGCCAAGAAGGCAGTGAAGAAGGCTGCGAAGAAGGTCGCCAAGAAGGCCACTGCGAAGAAGGCAGTGAAGAAGGCGGCGAAGAAGGTAGCCAAGAAGTCTCCTGCCAAGAAGACCGCGAAGAAGGCCGTCAAGAAGGTAGCCAAGAAGGCCACCAAGAAGACTGCCAAGAAGGCAACGGCCCGCAAGCCGGCCAAGAAGGTCGCGAAGAAGGCGACTGCCAAGAAGGCCGTCAAGAAGACCGCCAAGAAGGCAGTGAAGAAGACCGCGAAGAAGGCCACCAAGAAGGCTGCCCCGAAGAAGGCAGCGAAGAAGGTTGCCAAGCGCAAGCCGGCCGCCCGCAAGAAGAAGGCCGCCCCGGTCGCTCTGCCGGCAACCCCGGCGCCGCTGATCTAAGTACTCCCGATAGCCGCATCCTGAAACCCCTTCCCTGGCTGCCCAGCGGGGAGGGGGTTTTTTTATGGGGCCATTGGTAGCGTCGAGCCATGCTCGACCGCCTTGCTGACGGTCGACGCTAGCGGTGCGGCGCCGGTGGAAAGCGCTCCACCAGGAAATCGATGAAGCTGCGCAGGCGGGTCGAGGGGTAGCGGTCGTGGGCGTAGACCACGTGCATCGGCC
This sequence comes from Stenotrophomonas sp. Sm2128, assembly GCF_030985535.1. Lineage (NCBI taxonomy): Bacteria > Pseudomonadati > Pseudomonadota > Gammaproteobacteria > Lysobacterales > Lysobacteraceae > Stenotrophomonas > Stenotrophomonas sp. Sm2128. The sequence goes on along the minus strand of NZ_JAPTFQ010000061.1, from coordinate 5,320 downwards.
GCCCCGCGTGGCCGTGTTCGGGAAACAGCTGCACCAACCGCCCAGCCTCGACATCCGCGGCCAGAAGCAGTGCCGATTGCAGCACGATGCCCAGCCCATGCAGCGCCGCTGTACGCAGCGCTTCGCCGTTGTTGATCTGCAGTCGACCTGTGGGCACATGGCCGAGCCCGCCAGCATCGGCCTGCAGCCACTGCGCCAGCGCGCTGGGTTCGAAGGACAGGCATTGGTGCCGGGCAAGCGCCAGCAGGTCGGAGGGCGTACCGTGCCGGGCGAGGTATCCGGGCGAGGCGCACATCATCAAGCGATACGGTGCCAATGCACGTGCCACCAGCACGCTGCTGTCGGCCAGCGTGCCGATGCGCAGGGCTGCTTCGAAACCCTCCTCTGCGAGGTCGACCACGCGGTCGGTCAGCACCGCGTCGACACGCACGTCGGGGTAGCGCGCCATGTAATCGGCCAACGCCGGTACCAGCGCATGCGTGCCGAAGATCACTGGCGCGCTGATGCGCAGCGTGCCTGCGGGTGCAAGGTGCTGGTACTGGGCCTGAGCATCGGTTTCCTCCACCAGCCGCAGGATCTCCCGGCAGCGGGCGTAGTAGTCCTCCCCGAACGGCGTCATGTGCTGGCGCCGGGTGGTACGACTGAGCAACTGCATGCCCAGCCGCGCCTCCAACGCACGCAGGTGCTTGCCGGCCATCGTCGGGGAGATGGCCAGTGCTGCCGCTGCAGCGCTGAGGCTGCCCTTGTCCACGATCAGCACGTAGACCTGCATGCTTTCCAGCAGGTTCATCTGACACTCCGGGTATTGAATGCTGAAACTTTTGCGGAGTTTATCAATCACGGGTGATCAAACAGCATGCACTGCAGGGGCCGGATCCACCGGCCGTGCTGAAAGGAGAACACGATGGACTTGAATCTTGAGGGACGCACAGCGCTGGTCACCGGGGCGGGCAGTGGCATCGGTGCCGCTGTCGCCAGGCAACTGGCCGCGCAGGGCGTACGTGTTGCCATCTCGTCACGGCGACAGGCACCGCTGCAGGCGCTGGCGGCAGGGATCGAAGCGGCGGGCGCACCCGCGCCGATCATCCTGCTGGGCGATGTCACTGACGCCGGGGACGTGCGACGCATTGCTGACGCGTCGCTGGCGGCGTTGCAGCGGGTGGACATCCTGGTCAACGCGGCTGGCGGTTCGCGGCCAACGACCGTCGATGCAGCCGACACGATCTGGGAGGAGGCATTGGCGCTGAACTTCTCTGCCGCACGACGGCTGACCCAGGCACTGCTGCCGGCGATGCAGGCGCAGGGATGGGGGCGGGTGATCAACTTCAGCGGTTCGATGGAGCCCCGTTCGGTGAATGCCGCCACCGCGGCGAAGGCAGCGCTGCATCTGTGGAGCAAGGGGCTGTCGTCGGAGGTGGCCGGGCAGGGCATCACGGTGAATGCCATTGCGCCGGGTCGGATCAACAGCCCGCAGATCCTGGACCGCCTGCATCCCACCGAGGAAAGCCGACGCGCGTTCATCGCCAGTAACATCCCGATCGGACGCTTCGGTGAGCCGGAAGAAGTGGCGCCGCTGGTGGCATTCCTCGCCTCACCGCTGGCCGGTTACATCACCGGTGCGGTGATTCCGGTGGACGGCGGCATGCACTACTTCGCGCATTAGCGCTGCGTTTGTAGAGGCGAGCGTGGCTCGATTCCACAACAGCCAACAAAAAGGGCGGCCCGCAGGCCGCCCTTCATGCTGACGGTCGCGCCCGCCTGATCAGCGCGGCGACGCCACCGCGCGGTTGCTCGAAGCGCCCTTGCCCTTGCGCTTGTCCTGCTGCGCCGGGCTCGCGCCTTCGGCCATCAGGTTGTCGCTGCCGAAGTCGGTGTCCACATCCAGCCAGCGCTGTGCCGGCAGGCCGAGCGCGGAATCGAGCACGGTCGGCAGCAGGCCGCTGGGCAGGCCGCTCTCGCCATTCCACATGATGGCGATGCCGAGATCGCGTTCGGGGACCAGCGCGACCAGGCCGCGGTAGCCCTGTACGGCACCGGCATGGAACACCACGTCGTGGCCGGCGTAGTCGAAGGTGCGCCAGCCCAGCGCGTAGCCGGCCGAGTGCAGGCGCTCGCGGCGCCAGCCCGAACGCATCTCGCCGGGGGTGTTGATCAGGCTCGAATGCAGGGTAGCCAGCAACGGTGCCGGCAGCACATCGGGGCGATGGCCGGTGTGCGCCAGCAGCCACTGCGCCATGTCGCTGGCGCTGGCGTTGACGCCAGCCGCCGGGGCAACACGGTAGTAGGTCGGCTTCGGTGTCAGCGACACCCAGCCGTTGCGGCTGCGCACGTGCGGACGCGCCCAGCGCGAGCTGGCCTGGATGCCGGCCAGGCCGAGGCTGGCATCGTTCATGCCCAGCGGCTTGAAGATGCGGCGCTCGACCGACTGCTCGTAGAAGCTGCCGGAGGCGGCATAGACGACGTCGCCGATCAGGCTGAAGGCCACGTTCTGGTAGGCGTAGCAGTCGCCCGGCAGGCACTTCAGGCTGGTGTTGGCCAGCTTCTGGGTCAGCGCGTAGTACTCGGCGTTGCCTTCGATGTCGCGGTCGTAGGCGTTGTAGGGCAGGCCGACGCGGTGGCTGAGCACATCGGCCACGGTCAGGCGGTCGGTGGCTTCGGGCGAGTTGAGGCGGAAGCCCGGCACGTAGTCGGTGACCTTGCTGTCCCAGCGCAGCGTGCCGTCGTTGACCAGCAGTCCGGCCATGGTGCCGGCGAAGGCCTTGGACAGCGAAGCCAGGCGGAACACGGTGTGGGCGTCGACCGGCAGCGGATTGTTGACGTCAGTGACGCCATAGCCGCGCGCGCTGAGGATGCGGCCGCCCTGCACGATGGCCACGGCCATGCCCGGCACGCGCTCGCCATAGGTGAGCTGCTGCGCCATCGATTCGATATTGGCGACGTTGAAGCCTGCGGCGGGCGCCTGCACCTGCGGCACCAGCCCGGTACGGTAGGCCGCCGGCTGGGTGTGGGCAACGGCGGTGGCCGCAGCGGACTCGATGTTGGCCGGCATCGGCGGCAACGGCGGCGGGGTCTGCGCGGTGGTGGACAAGGCAACAGGCATCAACATGCCCAGCAAACCGGTGGCCGCCGAACGGATCGGACGACGCAGGCTGTTCTTTTTCATCGGTGGGACCCGTGCGCGACTGCTGATGGCGATTCTAGCGCCGCTTTTCCTCTGTGCACAAACAAAGCGAAGATGAATGCGCATCTCGTTGAAAAAGTTGGGATTTTGACGCCTCGAAAGCGTGTATCGGAACGTGTCATCCGGACCCGGTCATGACACCGCGTTGCGGCCTTCAGACGGCCACCTGCTGGCGATGTTGCAGTGCATTGGATAACGTACGCGCTTCACCGCCCCGGAGCCTGCCATGCCGCTGTCCAACCGCCGTCATCTGGCGAGGGACGCCGCGTGAGCGCGGTACGAGAGAAGGGCCCGCTGCAGGGGCTGATGGCGGCGCTGCGCGAGTCCCCGGCGCTGTGGTGGTCGTTCCTGTACTTCTTCTGCCTGCTCAGCGGCTACTACGTGCTGCGTCCGGTGCGTGAAGCCATGGCCGCCTCGGCGGACCTGGAAACGGTGTTCCCGCCAATGCTGATTGCCTGGTTCGCCGGTCACAGCATCGCGCTGAAGGACTTCGTCCTGCAGTTCCTGTTCTCCTGCGTGTTCGTGATCATGCTGGTGCTGCAGCCGGTGTACGGCTGGCTGGTCAGCCGCTTCCCGCGACGGGTGTTCCTGCCGGCGGTGTACGGGTTCTTCATCGTGACCCTGCTTGGCTTCTACATGATGTTCGACAGCGGCGTGCCTGGCCGCGGCATGGCCTTCTTCTTCTGGATCACCGTCTTCAACCTGTTCGCGGTGGCGGTGTTCTGGAGTTTCATGGCCGACGTGTTCTCCAACGCGCAGGCGCGGGCGTATTACGGCTACATCGGCGCGGCGGGCACCGTCGGTGCCTTCCTTGGTCCGGTCATCACCAGTGCGCTGGTGCAGCGCGTGGGCATCGCCAACCTGATGCTGGTGTCAGCCGGTTTCCTGGCGATCTGCTTGTTCTGCATCTGGCGCCTGCGGCACTGGGCGGTGCTGCGCGAGCAGGAGCAGCAGTTGGTGTCGGGTGAGAAGCCGATGGGCGGCAGCGTGCTGGATGGCCTGAAACTGATCGTGCGCGAGCCGTTGCTGCGCTGGCTGGCGATCATGGTGGTGTTCGGCGTGGGCGTGGGGACGCTGCTCTACAACCAGCAGGCTGCGATCGTGCGTGCGGCGTTCACCGACCCGGCGGCCAGTACCGCGTTCTTCTCGCGCATCGACCTGGCGGTGAACGCGCTGGCGCTGCTGATGCAGGTGGGCCTGACCCGCTGGCTGCTGTCGCGCCACGGCATCGCACCGGCCCTGTTGATCCCTGGATTTGCGATCCTGATCGGCTTCTCGGTGCTTGCCGCTTCACCCATGCCGTTGATGGTGGCAGTGGTACAGGTGATGACCCGGGCCAGCGAGTTCGCATTGGCCAAGCCGGCGCGCGAGACCATCTACACGCGCGTGGACCGGCAGTGGCGCTACAAGGCCGGCGCAGCGATCGACACGGTGGTGTACCGCGGCGCGGACCTGAGCTTTGCGTGGGTGCACAAGGGCTTGTCGCTGTTTGGTTCACACGTGGTGTTCATCGGCGGCGTGGTGGTTGCCGCGTGCATGACCGCAGCCGCGTTCGGTGTACTGCGCGAAGAAAAGAAACTGCCGCGCGACCGCTGATTTTCCGGGGCCCGATCCCCATCCCTGTCCAAGGAACTGCCCATGTACTGGATCGCACTCACCCTGACGTTGCTCGTCGCCTTGCTGCACGTTTATTTCCTGGTGCTGGAGATGTTCCTGTGGACCCGCCCGCTGGGCCTGAAGACCTTCCGCAACACGCCGGAGAAGGCGGAGACCACGCGGGTGCTGGCGGCCAACCAGGGCCTCTACAACGGCTTCCTGGCGGCGGGCATCGGGGTGGGGCTGGTGATCGGGCAGCCCGTGCTGGTGACGTTCTCGCTGGCCTGCGTGGTGGTGGCAGGGTGCTATGGCGCCTACAGCGTGAGCCGCCGCATTTTCATGATCCAGGCGGTGCCGGCGATCCTGGCGCTGGTGTTTCGCGCGCTGGCGTAGTTTCCAGCCAACGGCGCAGCCCCTCGTGGGTTGGTCGCGGAATGCGGGTCGTGGATCTGGCCGGGCGGATGGGCTGGGCAGGGGACGCCGTAAACCCGTCCCTGGGGGCTTGGCCGCGGCATCCATGCCCCGGACACCCCTGCCCAGCCC
>NZ_JAPTFQ010000060.1:0-30491 GCF_030985535.1 Stenotrophomonas sp. Sm2128 | reverse complement strand
GGCAATCGCCGCGGGGCGCTGGGGTGGCTGGGGCATCCAGTGCTTCCCCGGTGATGTGGATCCGCCATCGGCGGGTTGTTGGGGCGTCGCGGCCTCAGTAGCGCCAGAGCGCCTCAAGGCCGATGAAATGGACGGTGTCGGCGCGGCCGGTGTCCCGGATGAAGCGCCCCGGCCTGAAGATCGAATAGGCCGCTTCGACGCTGAGCTGGCGGGAGATCTCGCGCCCCAGTACCAGATCCGCCTGCGTGCCGATGTACCGGGCGCGGCTGTTGCCCGCCGGCCGCAGCAGGTTTCCGGCAGCGCCATACACGCCGTCGCGCACGCTCTGCCGCCAGTAGAAGACGGCTGCACTGGCCAATGACCAGCCACCACCCAGATCCAGTTCCAGCGAGGGGTGCAGGTTGATCAGGTTGCTCGGGCCGACCTGGCCGCTTTCGCCGAAGTACTTGCCCTTCGGGAACATCACGTTGAAGGTCTGCAACGCGCGATCGTCGGGGTCACGGTCGCCGCTGATGATGTTGGCCTTCAGGCCGAGCCGTGGCGACAGCGGCCACGCATCGAAGCGATGGCGCACATCGCTGGCGACCGACCACGCACGTACCGGCGCGCCGGCGAAACTGCCGTACTGGAAGAATCCCTCCAGGTCCCAGCTCCATCCGTTGCGACGACCCGACCAACGGCTGCCAAGCGTATTGCGGGTTTCGGCACCTTCTCCCTGATCGTAGCGGGCGCGATCGCTGGACAGGCCCAGGTAGTAGAGATCCAGGCCGGTATCGCGGTGGTTTCCGGGGTCCTGGAAGGTGGTGTACACGCCCCACACGCGCCGCTGCGGATCACCACGGTCATTGAAGGAACCCATGGCATTGCGTACCGGGCGCAGCAGGAAGGCTTCGGTACGGGAGTGCGACGTCCGCCACGCGAGCAGGCCACCGTCGAATGCGCGCAGGACATTGGGTCCATAGCGCACCGAAACCAGGCGCTCGCTGCCGTAGGCCAGTACCTGCCGGCCCACGCGCAAGGTCGCACCTGCGTCGCGCGAGGGCAGCGAAAGATCGACGAAGCCCTGCAGGACCTCGGCGCCGGTATCGTCCACCGGGCCGATGGTGCTGTCGTCGCGACGGGCATGGTTCAGGTTGAGCTGGGTGAAGACCCTGGCATGCTCGTTGAGCTTCAGATCGGCATACGGCAGCGCACGATAGAGCGCACTGCCGTCGCGCTTGACAGGTGCGTGCCCGAACTCATTACGGGTGTAGTGCTCGTAGCGCGCACGCAACTCGGCGCCGACGGTCAGGCTGCCGGATGCACCGAACGGCATCCATTTTCCCTTCTCCCACCAGGCGCCGGAACGGAAGGCCGGATCCTGCAGGTAGCGGTAGTCTTCGCTGTAGCGCCACGGATCGATGGCGGGTGGTGACGGCACGATCTCTTCCGCGCCGGCTGCAGCGGCTAACAGGGCGGCAAGCGCGCCCATCGAACGCGCCGCGATGCCCGCTGCAGGGGAAACTGGCCAACGCATGATCGCCTCCGGTGCAGGATGGAAGAAGGAAAGACACAGCAGGGCGGCGGCACTGTGGCGCACCGCCCCGCATGGCGTCAGCTGCGCTGCGAATCCAGCTGTTCGTGGTTCTTCTGCACGTCCTGCGCCTTCAGGTAGCTTTCGATCAGCAGCTGGTAGTTTGGGAAGATCTTCGTGTAGACCTCGGCCCACTGCTGGGCATCGTCGCGGTTCCAGGTGCGCTGGATCTCCGAGGCCACCGCGGCGGTGTCCATCGGCACCACGCCTGCCTGCACCACGCGGGCCAGGGTGATCTCCTCGGCCATCTTCGAGTAGGTGCCGGACGCGTCGATGACTGCGAACACCTGGTAGCCATCGGCAACGGCGGCGATCGACGGGAAGGCCATGCACACGCTGGTGATGGTGCCGGCAATGATCAGCTGCTTGCGGCCGGTGGCCTTCACCGCGGCAACGAATTCCGGGTTGTCCCAGGCGTTGATCTCACCCTTGCGTGCCACGTACTGGGCATGCGGGGCGGCGTCGTGGATCTCCGGGATCAGCGGGCCGTTCGGGCCCTGCGGAACAGAGGCGGTGGTGATCACTGGCATCTTTGCCAGCGTGGCCATCTTCGCCAGCGCGGTGGCGTGGGCGCGCACGCTGGTGAACGGCATGTCACCGATGGTCTGGAACAGGCCGCTCTGATGGTCGATCAGCAGCATCGCGGCGTTGTCCGGATCGATCACCGGGCGGGCACCGTTGAAGTTGGCGGGGGTACTCATGGTCAGTCTCCTGGAGAAGGTGGGCGATGGCCCGGAAGGTGCGGCGGGCCAATGCCCGCCGCATTGAAACGATCAGTGCGCGATCTGGCCGAAGCGGCCGCTGTTGAAGTCCTTGACCGCCTGCGCGATCTCGGCCTGACTGTTCATCACGAACGGGCCATAGCCCACCACCGGCTCGTCGATCGGTTCACCGCTGAGCAGCAGCACGGTGGCGTCGCTGTCGGCGTCGACGAACACGTCCTCGCCGCTGCGGTCGAAGGTGACCAGCTGTGCCTCGCCGACCGGCTGGCCGCCGTTGATCCGCACCGTGCCCTTCAGCACCACCAGCGCCAGCGTGCGGCCATCGGCCACCGGCAGTTCGGCGTGGTGGCCCTGCCGCAGGCGGATGTCCCAGACATCCATCGGCGTGTGGGTGCGGGCCGGGCCGGCATGACCGTCGAAGCGGCCGGCGATGACACGCACCCGGCCGGCGCCTTCAGGCAGTTCAACCGAGGGGATCTGTGCGTCGAGCAGGGTCTGGTAGCCCGGTGCACCCATCTTGTCCTGCGCCGGCAGGTTCACCCACAGCTGGACCATGTCCAACGTGCCGCCGCGCTTGCTGAACTCCGGTGTGTGAAACTCCTCGTGGAGGATGCCGGAGGCCGCGGTCATCCACTGCACGTCACCCGGGCCGATGGTGCCGCCGGCGCCGGTTGAATCGCGGTGGGCGACCTCGCCCTCATAGACGATGGTGACGGTCTCGAAACCGCGATGCGGATGCTGGCCGACCCCGCGCGGGGTATCGCTGGGGGCGAAGGTATAAGGGCCGGCGTAGTCCAGCAGCAGGAACGGGCTCAGGTGCTGGCCGTGGGTGTTGTAGGAAAACATCGAGCGGGCGGGGAATCCGTCGCCCACCCAGTGCGGGCGCGGGGCGCTGTAGGTACCGGTGACACGCTTCATGGCGATCTCCTGGCCGGGGCTGCCGGCCGCTGTTCTTCGTTGCAGGAGACGATATCGCCGCGACAATTTGGCCGGTAGACGCCAATATTTGCCGTCATAGTCCTATCTGGTGAACAATTGGTGCGCGCCTTGCGCCACAGGAGATCGCCCCGTGTTCATCGCTGATATCCGCCGTTGCGACCTCAACGACCTGTTCTACTTCGCCATGGTGGTCGAGCACGGCGGCTTCTCGCAGGCCGGCCGGGCGCTGGCCATGCCGAAGTCGAAATTGAGCCGGCGCATCGCGCTGCTGGAGGAACGGTTGGGCGTGCGCCTGATCCAGCGCTCGACCCGGCGTTTCTCGGTCACCGAGGTCGGCCAGGACTACTACCGCCACTGCAAGGCGATGCTGGTCGAAGCCGAAGCAGCCGAAGAAGCGATTGCGATGTCGCGCGCCGAGCCGCGCGGCACGATCCGCCTGGCGTGCCCGATCGCGATCCTGCACGCGCGCATCGGCCCGATGCTGGCCGACTTCCTGGCCCAGCACCCGCAGGTGACGGTGCAGCTGGACGCCACCAACCGGCGCGTCGACGTGGTGGGCGAGGGTGTGGACGTGGCGATTCGGGTGCGGCCGCCGCCACTGGAGGACAGCGACCTGGTGGTACGCGTGCTGGCGCGTCGCGTCTGGTGTACCAGTGCCAGTCCGGCGCTGCTGCAGCGGCTGGGCACGCCGCAGGTGCCGGCCGACCTGGCGATGATGCCGACCGTCGATCTGGCATCGCCCAGCCAGCAGCATGTATGGGAATACACCGGGCCGGACGACGTGCTGGCCAGCGTGCACCATCGACCGCGGCTGGTCAGCGATGACATGATCGCGTTGCGCACCGCTGCGGTGGCCGGGGTGGGGTTGTTGATGCTGCCGCGGATGATGATCAGTGACGAACTGGCCAGTGGCGCGCTGGTGACGGTGCTGCCGGAGTGGGTGCCCAAGCATGGCATCGTGCACGCGGTGTTTCCGTCGCGACGCGGCCTGTTGCCGGCGGTGCGTGCACTGATCGATTACCTCGCCGAACGCTTCGAGGCGCTGGAGGAACCCTAACTCTTCCATCCACGCATGGCGTGGATCTACTGGACCTGCGCCTTGGTAGATCCACGCCATGCGTGGATGAGGCTCTCGGCCGCGGCTTGCCGCCTGCGGCCGTGCAGCCCACAATCCACGTCCGGACCGTCGCCATCACGCCCATCATTCCCCGGTCCGGCCTTGGCACCTATGTCTCCCAATGCCCTGGCGCTGGTCGAGCTGCTGATCCGCGAGCGCCGTGCGTTGTCTCGCTTCATCGCGCGCTATCTCGACCCGGCCAGTACCGAGGACACCCTGCAGAACCTGTACCTGAAGGCCAGCAGCGTGCCCGGCGATCCGCCCATCCTGGAGCCGCGCGGCTATCTGTACCGGATGGCCTACCATCACGCGCTCAACCGCAGCCAGTCCGACGCCCGCGAGCGGCGTGCGATGGCCGAGTACGCCCTCGACATGGCCGAGGCGAGTCGCGATGGCGAGGCGCAGGCGCTGGACCAGGCGCAGCTGCGCGAGATCACCCAGACCATCCTCGCGCTGCCGGCCCAGGTGCGTGAGTGCTTCGTGCTCAACCGCTACCTGGGCCTGAGCGAGCGCGAGATCGCCGCCCGGCTGGGTATTTCCAAGAGCCTGGTCGGCAAGCATGTGCTGCGCGCGGCGCTGTTGATCCAGCAGCATCAGCAGGGAGTGCATTGATGAGCTGCGATTGCCGTGGACAGATCGCGCCCGCCGTTGTCACAACAGGAAGGCGCACCCGTTCGGGGTGCGGCAGGCCACAACCATGAACACGTCCGAACCCTCGCCGCGTCAGGCCAGGCAGGCGTTGCGCTGGGTGATCCGGTGCAGTGCAGGCCCGCTGCCGGAACGCCAACAACGAACCCTGCAGCGCTGGCTGCAGGCCGATCCCCGCCATGCGCTGGCATGGCGCCAGCAGCAGGCCTTCTGGCAGGGGCTGGATGCCGCTGGGCCGGAGGTGCTGGCCGCACTGCCCGGGCTGACGGCTGATCGCCAAGGGCTGCGTCCGATCGCACCGCGCCGCCGCCTGCCGTGGCTGTTGGCCAGTGCCGCCTCCGTGGTACTGGTGGTCGCGGCCGCACCGCAGGCGTTGCTGCTGGCACGCAGTGACCTGCACAGCAGCGATGCACCGCGCGTGGTGCAGCTGGAGGACGGCAGCACCGCCGTACTCGATGCGGGCACCGCATTGGCGGTTGAGTTCGATGGCCAGCGGCGGCGCCTGCACCTGCTGCGCGGCCAGGCCTGGTTCCAGGTGGTGCATGAACAGCGACCGTTCCAGGTCGAGGCCGGCGGTGGCCAGATCCGTGACATCGGCACCGCCTTCAGCGTGTCGATGCAGGACACCACGGTCGTGACTCAGGTCAGCGAGGGCGTGGTCGATGTGCGCCCCGGCGATGGCAGCGTGCAGCGCCTGCATGCCGGGCAGGCACGGGTGTTCCGTGACGGTCGCTGGCTGCGGCCGGTGCAACTGGAAGATCTCGAGACGATGGCGCCGTGGCGGCGTGGCGAGGTAGTGATCGACGATCAGCCGGCCGCGCAGGCCATCGCTGATCTCGCGCGCTACCGTCGTGCACCGGTCTGGGTACTGGGCGGGCAGGGCGCGGACGTACGGGTCAGTGGTCTGTTCCATCTGCAGCAACCGGAGGCCGCCATCGATGCGGTGGCCGCGCAGGCAGGGCTGCGTGTGCAGCGCTTGCCCGGCGGCGCGCTGGTGGTGTGGTGAGGCTCGCGCAATGCCCGGATGAACCGGTCGCATGAAAAAAACATGAAAAAACCGTGGGCAATCGCCACATCGCGCTGTCTATAGAGGTATAGCCAGAGCGAAACACCGTTTCTCCTCAAGCCAGACATGCCACCGGCACCGGATGTGCCCGTGGTCCCGCCACGCTTGAGGAGTTCCTGTCCATGCCGTCCACGGCATCCGCCTGTCATCGTCGCGTCACCGTTCTGGCCCTGGCCATCTCCACTGCATTGCTGCCGCTGGCCTGGGCGCCGGGCGTGCAGGCGCAACCGGCGGTCGTCGCGCCGTTGCGCCAGTACACGATTCCGGAACAGCCCCTGGCCGACGCTGTGCGTGCCTTTGGCCGCCAGGCCGATGCGCAGGTGGTGTTCCGCAGTGACCTGGTGGAGGGCCGCCGCTCCAGTGCGGTGAACGGCGAGTACAGCCAGATGCAGGCGCTGCAGCAGCTGTTGCGCGGGAGTGGCGTGCGCGCACAGCGCGGCATGGACGGCACCTGGAGCCTGCGGGCCGCAGCGGAGGCGGGTGAAGGGGAAGGGGTGCGGCTGACCGAAACACTGGACGTGGCCGGTCGACTGCAGTCGGAAGGGGGCGAGGCGCGTGATCGGCGCGGCTACGATGATGTGTTCGCGCTGGACCTGACCACGGCGTATTCGGGGCGCGACCGGGTGGAGCGCTACCGCGGCTCCAACCCGGCCGACGTGGTCAAGGATCTGGTCGGTGTGTTCAGTGGCGATGCGCGCAACAGCGGCGCGCTGGACATCAACATCCGTGGCATCCAGGGGCCGGGGCGGGTGCCGGTCAGCATCGACGGTGGTGAGCAGGCGCTCACGGTCTGGCGCGGTTACAACGGCGTCAGCAACCGCAATTACATCGATCCCAACCTGATAGGTGGCATCCAGGTCATCAAGGGGCCAGGGCTGGTGCGCGATGTGCACAGCGGGATCGGTGGCGCGCTGGTGATCAAGACCATCGACGTCGATGACATCGTGGAAGCGGGTGAGCGCTTCGGCGGGGAGCTGAAGATCGAAGGCAGCAGCAATGCGGTGGCGCCGCGCCTGCCGCGGCTGCACACCGGCGAGGATTACCGTACCGTGCCGGGGTTCCCGCAGGGCTCGCCGAACTCACCCTACGACGACCGCACCCTGGTGGTGCCGGTGAAATCGCGTAGTGGCAACAACCCCTTCGATGGCGAGGACCAGGCCTGGCGCCTGGCGCTGGGCGTGCGTGGCAACAACGTCGACCTGATGGCCGCCTATGCCTGGCGCAAGCGCGGCAACTACTTCTCCGGGTCCAACGGTAGCGCCTACTACGACCAGGACCGGCGCGAGCAGTTCGAGTACCAAGGCATCGACTACATCACCACACTGGCGCGCTACTTCAAGCCAGGCGATGAAGTGCCCAATACTTCCAGCGAACAGGAATCCTGGCTGGTCAAGGGCAGCTGGCAGATCAACGATGACCAGCAGTTGAAGGCGACCTGGCGGCGCACGCTGTCGCACTACGGCGAGATCATGCCGTCGCGCATCCTGTCGGCCCCGGACTACGGTCGCATCCAGTGGCCGCTCAGCCGGGTCGATTCGGATGCGTGGAACCTGGAGTACCGTTTCCAGCCCGCTGGCAGTCGTTGGCTGGACCTGTACGCCAACCTGTGGCGCACGGAAACGGAAAGCGATACCTACAGCGCTGGCGGCTTCCCGAACTTCGCAGTGGGTGATCCGGCGTGGAATCCGGACGCCAGCCCGATCCTGCGCAACACCGCGCTGGCCAACGCGCGCAATGACCGCACCGGCCTGATCCTGAGCAACCGCTTCGCGCTGCATTCGACCCTGGACCTGACTGTGGGCGGCAACTGGCAGTACGAGAAGCTGGGGTCCCGCGATCCGTACTTCGGCACCACCGATGGCTGGCGCATGTTCCCGCGTGCCGGGCGCCGCCAGGAGGGTGAAGGCTACCTCACCCTGGAGTGGCGGCCGTTCGACTTCCTCACCCTCAATGCAGGCGTGCGCTACAGCCGCTACTGGGCCTTTGACGATTTCCTCGAGGCGCACCCCGAGCTGCTGACCAAGGGCGTAGGTGGCAAGGAAGCGCAGTACACCGTGAACGAATTGCCGCCCCGTCCCGCCAATCTGCAGGCCCGCATCGACGCGTTGGAAGCACGCCGCGCCGTATGGGAAAAGCGCGGCATGGGCTGGTTCATCGACGACAGCATCCGTGCGTTGCTGGCACCGTACGAGACGCCGCGTCCGGTCCGGTACACGCGGCCCTGGCTGCCCGATGCCGATGGCAACTACACCCGCGCCGCCAATCCCTGCCTCAATGGCGAAGTGGCGGCCATTCCCGGCGTGCAGCCGGTGTTCGCCGGCAGCGACCAAGTCTGCAACATCGGCAACAGCGTACAGTCACAGCCGGTCGATGGACGCAACAGCCGCCGCCGCGACCATGCCTGGCTGCCGACCTTCTCGGCCACCGCACACCTGTCCCCGGCGGCCCGTGCCTACGTGCGTTACAGCGAAGCGGTGCGCTTCCCGAGCATGTTCGAAAGCACCATCGCCTTCTCCGGCAGCCTCAATCCGCTGCATGCGCTCAAGCCCGAGCACGCCTACAACTACGAAGTGGGCTACGTGCACAACCTGTCGGCCCTGTTCGGCAACACCGCCGATGCCGACGTCAAGCTGGCTTACTACGTGCACAAGACCCGTGACGTGATCGAACGCGATGGCAACTTCCTGTTCGACAACATCGACAAGCAGACCATCCGTGGCATCGAACTGCAGGCCCGCTTCGACAACCGGCGCTTCTTCACCGACCTGGGCATCACCCGCACGCTGGAAAACGAGGTGTGTGACGAGAGCACGGCGGTGCTCCTGGACGCGAACCGGGGACTGGTCCCGAACTGCGTGCAGGATGGTTTCGTCGGTGGCTACCTGCTGACCCAGGCCATTCCCAGGCTGTCGATCAACGGGTCGCTGGGCACGCGCCTGTTCGATGAGCGCCTGGAGCTGGGCAGCCGCATCGTGCACTACCAGCGCCACGAGAACCCTGATCTGCAGGCCTACCGTGACCGCCTGCTGAGCGGTGGCAGCGGCCTGCTCTGGCAGAACGTACCGTTCACCTGGGGAAACATCACCACCGTCGACGCCTATGCGCGCTGGCGCTTCAACGAGCATGCCAGCGTCGAACTGGTCGGCAGCAACCTCGGCAACCGCTACTACGTCGATCCAGCCACGCGGTCCACGCTGCCAGCCGCGGGTCGCACCCTGAAGCTCGGCGTCACCGCGCGCTTCTGATCTCCCACCTTCAAGCGTTGTACCCGTAGTTCCCTCAACCAAGGAGCAATACCATGAAAATGATCTCCCGTTCGGTGCTCGCCGTTGCCGCCTCGCTGGCTCTGGTCGGTGCCGCGCATGCTGCCGATATCGTCGGTGCCGCCAGTGCCAGGACCGATGCCGAGCTGTACGTGGCGGTTGGTGAATCGCAGGTCAATGGCGGCCCGCACCGCGCTGGCAAGGCCGGCATCGGTGTCGGTACCGTGTCCCAGGCCAAGCCGGTGGACTTCCAGGGCCTGAGCGCCTACTCGGCACCCACCACCGTCAATGGCGTGACGGTACGTACTCTGGCCATGCCGATCACCGGCGCACCAGGCAGCCACGCCGGCATGGGCCACTTCAACTTCGTCAAGGTCGGCAGTGGTGATGTCTGGTTCGGCGAATGGTCCAAGGATGGCGCCGCCGGTGGCTTCAACAACCGCCAGGTCTACTTCGTTGGCGACCGCGCCGGCACCACGCTGCCCGCCGGCGTGGCGTCCTACACCGTGGCCGGCCTGAACAAGTTCAACGGCAGCAACCTGCTGAGCGGCACCTTCGACGCCGACTTCGGCGCCGGCACCCTGGACGGTGCGCTGTCCGGCAATGGCCTGACCCTGGCCATCGTTGCCAACATCAACAGTGCCGATGCATCGTTCGCCGGTTCGGCCAACGTCAATGGCAGCGTCAACGGCACCACCCAGGGCCAGTTCTTCGGCGCCAACGCCGCCACCCTGGGCGGCATCGCCACCTTCGCCGGCAACAGCCAGTACGACACCGCCTTCGGCGGCAGCAAGAACTGATTGCCACGCCCCTGACGGGGCAGGGCAGGGACAAGCCGCGATCCGCCAGTCCCTGCTTCGGCCCGCTGCATGCACCGCCACGGATCGACCATGCGCCATCCCATCTTCCTTGTGATCCTGTTGCTGGCGGCTGCCGATGTGCGCGCCCAGCAGGATGATCTTCGTCGTGTGCTGGAGCAGGGCAGCGAGCTGCGCCACCAGCAGCAGGACCAGCAGCGCCTGCAGCAGGCCGAGTCGGCGCGACCGACCATCACCATCGACGGTCAGACCCTGCGCGTGGAGCGCACGGTCGACGATCTGGGCCAGGCGCTGTACCTGTCGCTGCAGCATCAGCAATGGGGCGCAGCGCAGCGCTTCCTGGACGAATACATCGAACTGCCCGGCCACGACCCGCTGCTGCGCCACTACGCGCAGGGCGGCCTGGCGCGGGTGGCCGGCAATCACCGCCGCGCGGCCAACGAGTACGAAGCACTGCTGGCGGCGCAGCCGGATTTCCTGCCGGCCCGCCTTGAGCTTGCACGTGTCCATGCCGAGGACCAGCGCGACCGCGATGCGGAGGCGTTGTTCACGGCCATCGCCGGTGGCATCAATGCCGACGACCCCACTACCGCAGGTGTACGCGGACGGGTGGACGCCTACCTGGCCGCACTGCAGGCGCGCAGGCGCTGGAAAGGAGCGCTGGCAGCCGGCCCGGCATGGAGCGACAACATCAACCGCAGCTCGGCCAGCCGCACCTGCCTGTTCGGGGTGGGCGACACCTGCATCATCCAGCGCAATCTTCCCGATGCCCAGCGCGCCATGGGCCTGGACTACGACGGCAACCTGGAGCGTCGCTGGGCATTGGCCGGTCATCACGGCGTCTATGTGCGCGCGCTTGCGTTCGGCCAGGCATGGCGCGGGCACAGCGCCTACAACGAGCTCAATGCGAGCGTGCAGGCGGGCTATAGCTGGCGCAGCGCACGGCATTCCCTGCAGATCGCGCCGAGCTATGACTACCAGGGCCTGGGCAACCGGGCTCTGCAGGGCGGCAGCGGGCTGCATGGCGAATGGCAATATGCATTGGATGCGCGCAACCTGCTCAGGCTGGAGGCCGACTGGAAGCGCCAGCGCTATCGCCAGCGCGGCCTGGCCAGCAATTACGACGGTGAGCTGGCCGCGGTGTATGCCACCTGGTTCCGTGCGCTCAACCCGCGCTGGACCCTCTTTGCCGGGCTGGACCTGAGTGACAGCCGCGCCGCCAATCCGGCCAACGGTTACCGCCAGCGTGGACTGCGCCTGGGGGCGGCGCGCCAGTGGACGGGCACCACCGCCACCGTGTTCGTGTCGTTGCGCGAGCGCGACTACGATGCGTGGAGCCCGCTGCTGGAGGCGCGGCGTGAGGACAGCGAACAGAACCTGATTGCTGTCGTGCGCAGCGAGCGCTTGGCGGTGGCCGGGCTGGTGCCCAGCCTGAGCCTGCGCTACGCGCGCATCGACAGCAACGTCGGCTGGCTGTACAGCCACGACCGCAGCCTGCTCAGCCTGAAATGGGAACGGGCCTTCTGAACGCGCCGCTGCGCTGCCACGGTGAACGCGCCGTGGCCGCGATCTTCATTCATCATCACGCGCTCTTGTAGCCCGTTTCGCGCATCCTTCGGGTGTTGCGGCAGAGCTGGGCCGCGTGTATCGAGGAGCGCCGGTCGTGCTGGAAGCGGGCAACAAACCAGAGGGCCTGAAAGGGCTGCGTGTACTGGTGGCGGAGGATGAATTCGCCATCGCGATGTTTCTGGTCGACTATCTGGAGCTGAAAGGCGCACAGGTGGTGGGGCCTGCCGGTGACCTGCAGGCGCTGGGGCGGCTGGTCGATACCCATCCCATCGATGTGGCATTGCTGGACATCAACCTGGGCGGTGAGCAGGTCTATCCGCTGGCCGATCGGCTGGCCGAGACGGGTATCCCCTTCCTGCTGACCTCCGGTTACGACGACAACCTGCCCAGCCGCTTTGCCAGCGCGCCGCGCTGTACCAAGCCTTATCACATCGAAGCGCTGGTGCAGCAGCTGGCCGCGCTGGTGGCGGCGCCGCAGGTCTCTGCGGGCATTGCCTGATTGCGCGGCATGTCGCGCCGTCCTGAAGACATCCACGCCGCCAAGCTGCGTGGCCAGATGCCACCTGCACCGCAGCTGCATGTGCGCCACGATGGCATGGCCGCGCGCATCGCCCGCCACGACTGGTCATCCACGCCGTTGGGTGCCTGCGAGCAGTGGCCGCCCCACCTGCGCGCCACCGTCGACCTGATGCTGGCCCATGGTTTCCCGATGATCGTGCTGTGGGGTGAGCAGCTGGTGCAGCTCTACAACGATGGCTATGCCGAGATTCTGGCCGACAAGCATCCCGGCGGGCTCGGCCAGCCGACCCGCGAGTGCTGGCCCGAGGTCTGGCATATCAATGGGCCCATCTACCAGCGCGTCTGGCAGGGCGAAACCATCACCTACGAGGACAAACTCTATCCCCTGGCGCGCCGCGGGCGGTTGGAGGAAGTCTGGTTCACCATTACCTACAGCCCGATTCGTGGCGAGGAAGGGCGCATCAACGGCGTGCTCGTGACCATGTTCGAGACCACAGCGGCGCATGTGGCCCAATCGGCACGCGAGCGCGAAGAGCAGAAGCGGCGGGAGGCGGACCGGCGCCTGGCATTGGCCTTCAAGGTGCTGCCGGTGGGCGTCTGCATTGTCGACACCGAAGGGCGCCTGCAGCTGTCCAACGACCAGATGCGTGCCTACCTGCCCAGCGGCAAGGTGCCCTCCACGGATGAGGTGAACCTGCATCGCTGGCGTGGCTGGCATGCGGACGGCAGCGCCATCGGGCCGGAGGATTTCGCCATCGCCCGTGCGATGCGCGGCGAGACCGTGGTGCCGGGGCTGGAGTTCCAGTATCTGCATGACGATGGGCGCGCGCGCTGGACCCGGGTCGCGGCCGCGCCCCTGCGCGATGGCGACGGTGAGGTCAGCGGCGTATTTGCCATCGCCGTGGACATCGACGATCTCAAGCGTGCCACCGAGCGCCAGTCTGTATTGCTGGCCGAACTGCAGCACCGGGTGCGCAACATCATGTCGACCATCCATGCCATTGCCTGGCGGACCCGCGAGTCGGTCAGCAGCGTGGATGAATACGCTGAACGGTTGTGCGGGCGACTGATGTCGCTGGCGCGCACGCAGAGCCTGCTGACTCGCGGCGCCAATGCCGGGGTCTGCCTGCGTGGCATGCTCGATGAGGAGATCGCGGCGCAGACGCCGGCAGCGGCGGCCTACCGCCTGCAGGGCGAGGATGTGCTGCTGCCGCCGAAGGCGGCCGAAGTACTGTCCCTGGCGATCCACGAGCTGGCGAGCAATGCCCTGCGGCATGGCGCACTGACCCATGAGGATGGTCGGATCGAGGTGACCTGGGATCTGCAGGTTCAGGCCGGCCAGCCATGGCTGGGTCTGCACTGGTGCGAGCGCCATGCCGAACTGGAGGACTGGGAGCAGCCCCGGCAGCGTGGCCTTGGCCGGGCGCTGATCGAGCAGCGCGTGCCCTACGAACTCGCCGGCAGCGGCGAGCTGCGCTTTGGCCCGCAGGGCCTGGACGCCTGGATCCGCTTTCCGCTGCGCGAGCGAGACAGCCTGCTGCAGACCGACGCTCCCGGCGCGGCGGCGGGCGGTTCCGGCAGGTAAAAGTCCATTTATCCCCAATTGGGCCAAATTGGGCATAATGGCCTCAACTGTCCCCGTCTGGAGCCGTGCCATGACCCTGCCGCTGGATCTGCCTGGCCTCGAAAAGGCCCCCGCGTCGTCGGTGAAGACCCGTGGCTGGCCGAGCCTGATGCGCACCGTGCGCGAGAAGCAGGCGCTGGTCATCACCAACCACAACCACCCCGAAGCGGTGATCGTGGACATCCGCACCTACCAGGAACTGCTGGCCAAGGCCGCTGGCGGCGATGCCGGTGAGCGCAGCGAAGAACTGCTGCGCCTGCGCGGTGAGTTTGACCAGACCCTGGCCAGCCTGCAGCGCGGGGAGGGGCTGGGCAAGGTGCTGGGCCAGCCGATCCGCCGCGGTCGCAAGGTCACCCTCGGCCGCCCGCTCTGACCGATGGGGCGGATCCTGGTGCTTGCCGGCGTCAATGGCGCCGGCAAGAGTTCGCTGCTGGGTACCTGGCTGGAAGCCGAAGGGCTGGGCTGGTTCAACCCCGATTCGTTCACCCGGCGCCTGGTGGAGGCCGGCTGGCCGCTGCCCGATGCCAATGCGGAGGCCTGGCAGGAAGGCACCCGCCGCCTGCGCCAGGCCATGGCCGATGGCACGGACTTCGCCTTCGAGACCACGTTGGGCGGCAACACCATTCCAGGCCTGCTGCGCGAGGCCTGTGAGCAGCATCATGTGGCGGTATGGTTCTGCGGCCTGGCCAGCGTCGAGCTGCACATCGCCCGCGTCGCTGCGCGGGTAGCGGCCGGTGGCCACGATATTCCGGTGGAGAAGATCCACGCCCGCTTCGATTCGGCGCGCGAGAACCTGCTGGACCTGCTGCCACACCTGGCCGAGCTGCATGTCTACGACAACAGCGCTCCCGCCGACGCCGACGGCTGCGTCGAGCCGCTGCCGGTGCTGGCGATGGCGCATGGCCAGCTGCAGTACCCGGTCTCGGTGGCCGAGCTGCTGCATACGCCGGATTGGGCCAAGCCCATCGTGATGCGTGCGATGGAGTTGAACACCTCGGATTAGATCCACGCCATACGTGGATACCTTTCACACATCGCGCGAAATCGCGCCGTGTACGACTGCCACCGGAGCTGCGGTTAGACTGACCGCACACTCAAGGAGGATGACATGCACGGACCTGCGACGTTCCGCTCCAGTTCCATCTGCCTGGTGCTCGCTGCGCTGGCGCTGGCGCTGTCCTGCATGCCGACGATGGCCGCGTCGCCTGCCGCCAAGCGACCATCGCCGCCCAGCCTGGTGCAGGCCTTCCACGCCGCCGAAGCCAACCTGCGGCTGATTCCCGGCGGCGACATTGAATCCGACTTCCGCCCGGTTTGGACCGCTGTTGCCGATCTCGATGGCGATGGCCGTGCCGAGGTCGTGTATTTCTACACGTCCGACTATTCCGGCGGCAGCTTCGCCCAAAGCAACGTTGTTGCGGTGATGACGGCGCTGACGGCAAACGATCCGCGCGGCCAGGAGAACCCGAACAGCCTGTCGCCGGTGGAAGCAGAGGACTATGCCGCCATCCGCAGGTATGGCTATGCTGACGACGCGGCTGAACAGATCCCAGGCGCCATCCGTGCCATCCGCATCCAGGGTGATCGCATCGTTGTCGATTTCACTGTCAGTGCCGGGGCGACGGTCTGCGAATGGAAGAGCCCGAACCGCCACGTCTGTCCGCCGGACGGAAACTACACATGGACGCTGCGTTGGACGCCGGGGAAGCTGACTCACATCAAGAAATAGCGCCAGGGAGTGCCGGGCGTATTCGCCCGGCGCCACTGGCCCCGTAGGTCCACGCCAAGCGGGGACCGCGTTCTGCGGCCAGCCTCAGGCCGGCTTCACCTGCTCAGGCTCCGCAGCCTCCGGCAGTGGTGGCAGACTCGGGTCCACCGTTACCGGCACATCGCTCTTCAACAACGCAGCGGCTTCCCTGTCGCTGCCCACTGCCGGCGGTGAGCCACGCAGCGGCAGGCCGGCGGTCTCCTTCACGAACAGCATGGTCACCAGCCCGATCACCGCCGCGCCCATCAGGTAATAGGCCGGCACCAGCGGGTCGCCGGTACGTTCCACCAGCCACGCGGTCACCAGTGGCGTGGTGCCACCGAACAGCGACACCGACACGTTGAACGCGATCGACAGCGCGCTGTAGCGCACCGGCGTATAGAACAGCGCCGGCAGCGTGGACGGCATCGAACTGGTGAAGCACACCAGTGCCAGGCCCAGCAGCATCAGGCCAAGGAAGATCAGCCCGTCGTTGCCGCTGCCGACCAGCAGCAGGCACGGAATCGCCAGCACCAGCAGCGCGATGCAGGCACCAATGATCATCGGTCGGCGGCCCAGCCTGTCACTGAACAACCCGCCGACGATGTTCAACGGCATCATCACCAGCATCACGATGATGATCAGCAGCAGGCCCTTGCTCTCGGCATAGCCCATGGTGACGCTGAGGTAGCTGGGCATGTAGGTCAGCAGCATGTAGTCTGTGACGTTGAACACCAGCACCAGGCCCATGCACACCAGCAGTTGGCGACCATGCACCTGGAACAGTGCGCCCAGCCCCGGCCGGTCGTGCTCGCGCTTCTCGGCTTCTTCGGCGAAGGCGCGGAACGCCGGGGTTTCCTCCAGCTTCATGCGCATGTACAGGCCGAGCAGGCCCAACGGGCCGGCCACCAGGAATGGAATGCGCCAGCCCCAGTCCAGCATCTGCTCGCTGCTCAGCAGCATGTGCAGCGCAGTGACGGTACCGGCGCCTGCGATGTAGCCGCCCAGCGTGCCGAACTCCAGCCAGCTGCCCATCAACCCACGGTTGCGGTCGGTGGAATACTCGGCGATGAAGGTGGCCGCACCGCCGTACTCGCCACCGGTGGAGAAGCCCTGCACCACGCGCGCCAGCAGCAACAGCACCGGCGCCCAGATGCCGATGCGCTCGTAGGACGGAATCAGGCCGATCGCAAACGTGCCCAGCGCCATCAGGATCATGGTGAACGCCAGCACTTTCTGGCGCCCATAACGGTCGCCGAGCGGGCCGAACACAAGGCCGCCGAGCGGACGCACCAGGAACGCCACGGTAAAGGTGGCGAAGGCGGCGATCACCTGTGCGGTGGGGTTGCTGGACGGGAAGAACACCTGGCCGATGGTGACGGCCAGATAGCCGTAGACACCGAAGTCGAACCACTCCATGGCATTGCCGAGTGCGGCCGCGCCGACGGCGCGCTTGAGCATGGGCGTGTCGACGACGGTGATCTCATCGACCTTCAGATGGCGGCGGCGTTTGAACCAGCCGAAATGGGCATGTGCATCGGGGGTGTCCTGCATGGGGGCTCCCTGGGAGGTTTGAAATGGAGAAAACGGCCGCATGCGTGGATGCACGCGCACGGCGAGGCACCGCCGTGTCGGCGGAAGCACGGCAACGGGACCACGACGGCCGCGCGGTCAGCGGCCGGGAATCACAGCGATGCGGGGGATGCAGGCGAAGTGCCTGCGGGCGTCATCCGCCAGGATCCAGCGCGAGGCGATGGATGGGCGGAGCAGGAACATGCGTGGCAAGCGAAGCGCCGGTCGGCAGTGCTTTCCACGTAACAGGTGCGCCCGTCACGTAGTGGGTCGTGTCGATCATCCGTCCATCATAACGGCACGCGCGTGAGCGTGCAGCGAAGCGCAGTTGTCTGCACGCTGTGTTCCATCATGCCTGTTCATCTGCAAAGCAATGATGACGTGCGTTGAACGGAATCTGGTCGTGCTGCTCACATGCCGCCCTCTACGTTGTGGGCGAACGCAACAGAGAAGGAGCATCGCATGACCCGTCGCATTCCCAAAGGTACGCTTGTGGTTGTCGCCGATGGCGGTTCGGCCCGTGTATTCACCAATGTCGGCAGCGATCACCAGCTGGCCTTGAAGCAGGAAGGCGAACTGCGCCCGCAGGACATCAGCGAGCAGGGTGTATCCGGGCAGGGGCCTGCGGGTGCAGTGCCGAAGGACATGTCGGTATCCCAGCTCAACGAGGCGACGTTCGCCAAGCAGGTGGCGGAACAGCTCAATGAGGATGCGTTGAAGAACCGCTATGCACACCTGGTGTTGATCGCTGATCCGACCACGCTGGGACGCATCCGTCCGCTGCTGCACAAGGAAACCCAGGCCCGCCTGCTGGGCGACATCGCCAAGGACCTGACCAACGCGCCGTTGGCGGATATCCAGAAGGCGCTGGCGGCGTAGCGCGGATGCCATTCATGCGCGATCACCTGTCGGCGGAGCCCGACCGCTTGGATGTGGAGGCGCAGGTCGGCTGGCTGCTTCTCGAGTTTGGCGCGCCCTGGTGTGGCCACTGCCAGGCCGCGCAGCCCGCGTTGCAGGCCTTTGTCGAAGCGAACGATCTGCCGCACTGGAAGATCGAGGATGGCAAGGGCAGGCCCCTGGGCCGAGCGTTCAAAGTGAAGCTGTGGCCGACGGTGGTGCTGCTGCACGATGGAGACGAGGTCGCGCGGGTGGTGAGGCCGCTGGACAGCGCGGACCTCATGGCGTTGCAGGGCGCGCTTCCCGATTGAGGAGTGAACCGGGCGCGGCACGCGGGGCAGTCGCACTGCAGCATGCGGCGTGACAGGCCCGGTGCTAGCATCAGGCTATCACCTGAATCGATCCAAATGCCGATGCCCACGCTGGACCGTCGTCTCCTGATCGCTGTCGCCGCCACGGCGATGCTCGCTTCCGGCCTGGCTTCGGCCGCGCCTGCCAGAACCGCCGCCGACAAGGCCTATGCATCGGTGGACCCGTTCATCGGCACCGGTGGCGAAGGTCACACCTATCCGGGTGCGACGGTACCGTTCGGCATGGTCCAGCTCAGCCCGGATACCCGTATCCAGCCGCGCGAGAAGGCCTACGGTTGGGCGGCCGGCTACCGCTACGACGACAGCAGCATCGTCGGCTTCTCGCACACCCATTTTTCGGGCACTGGCCATTCCGATCTGGGCGACATCCTGCTGATGCCGTTCACCGGCAGCCGCGGCCTGGAGCGTGGCGATCCCGAGAAGCCGCGCAGCGGCTATGCCTCCCGCTTCCGCCATGATGACGAGAAGGCGGAGCCGGGCTACTACGCGGTCACGTTGGATGATTACAAGGTGCGTGCCGAGCTGACCACCAGTACCCGCGTGGGCGTGCATCGCTATGCGTTCCCCAAGGGTACCGACGCCAAGGTGCTGCTGGACATGCGCACCAGCATGTACGACTACCCGGGCAAGGTGTTGTGGTCGCGGGTGCGGGTGCGTGCCGACGGCACGGTGACCGGCTTCCGCGAGACGCGTGGCTGGGCGCCGGGCCGCCAGCTGTATTTCGCGATGCGCTTCTCGCGCCCGCTGGCCGGGCATGAGCTGCACAACACCGAGCAGGACATCGTCTACAAGGGCTTCCCGCCGCCGGGCGAGAAGGATCCGTCCCAGCGCGCACAGATCGAGGGCCGTCAGCTGGTCGGTACCTTCGCATTCGGCAAGCTGGACGCACCGCTGGTGGTCAAGGTTGCCATCTCGCCGGTCAGCGAGGCCGGCGCCATTGCCAACCTCGACGCGGAAGTGGCCGACTTCGATTTCGACCGCGTGCGTGCGCAGGCGAAACAGGAATGGACGCAGGCGCTGTCGGTGCTCGACATCGATGCACCCGAGCACGCTCGCCGCAGCGCCTATACCGCGCTGTACCACACACTGTTGGGGCCGACGCTGTTCATGGATGCCGATGGCCAGTATCGCGGTTCGGACAATGCCGTGCACAAGGCCGATGGTTTCACGAACTATTCGACGTTCTCGCTGTGGGATACCTACCGTGCGTTGCATCCGTTGCTGACCCTGGTGCAGCCGGAGAAGCGCAACAGCGACTTCGTCAATTCGATGCTGGCCCACCATGAGCACAGCCCCTACGGCATGCTGCCGGTGTGGTCGTTCCATGGCCTGGAAGACTGGTGCATGATCGGCTACCACGCCGTGCCGGTGATCGCCGACGCCTATGTGAAGGGCATTCGTGGCTTCGACGCCGACAAGGCGCTGAAGGCGATGGTCGAGACCGCCAATTACGGCCCCTATGACGGTATCGCACAGTACCGCGAGCTGGGCTACGTACCGATCGACGAGGAAGGTGAAGCGGCCAGCAAGACGCTGGAATACGCCTTCGATGACTGGACCATCGCACGCATGGCGCAGGCGATGGGCAAGGGCGATATCGCGGCGACCTTCGACAAGCGCGCGGCCAACTGGCGCAATGCGTTCGACAAGGACACCGGCTTCATGCGCGCACGCAAGCGCGACGGCAGTTTCCGCGCCCCGTTCGACCCCAGCGCCAGCGGCTACGGAACCGACTACACCGAGGGCAACGCCTGGCAGTATTCCTGGTATGTGCCGCAGGACGTGGCCGGGCTGGCGGCAGCGCACGGTGGCAGCGACAAGCTGCTCGCGCGCCTGGACGAGGTGTTCAACGCCAAGGTGGATCCGTCCATCTTCGAGCACATGGAAGACATCACCGGGCTGATCGGCTGGTATGCACATGGCAACGAACCCAGCCACCATGTGGCCTACCTGTACTCGTACGCTGGCCAGCCGTGGCGCACCCAGGCGCGCCTGAAGCAGATCATGGACACCCAGTACGCCGACCGTCCGGATGGCCTGGCCGGCAACGATGACGTCGGCCAGATGTCGGCGTGGTATGTGTTCACCGCGCTGGGCTTCTATCCGGTGGCACCGGGCTCGGGCGAGTACATCCTCGGCCGCCCGTTCCTGCCGAAGACCGCGATGCGCCTGCCCAACGGCAAGACGTTCACCATCGTGGCCGATGGCCTGGATGACAAGCACACCTATGTGGGCAGCGTGAGCCTCAACGGCAAGCCGCTGCAGCGCACCTTCCTGCGCCACGACGAGATCCTGGCCGGTGGCGAGCTGCGCTTCAGCATGCAGGCCGAGCCGAACAAGGACTGGCCGGGGCAGGGCGCGCAGGCGCCGTACTCGATGAGCCGGTGATGCGGGGCGGCGCAGTCCTGCCGCCGCCATTGCCCCGCACCTGGTAGGTGCCAACCTTGGTTGGCACGCGGGAGGTCAACGGTGACCACCAAGGTGGCCGTCTACCGGAATCCGTGGGTCGGGGTGCTTTTGGTAGGTGCCAACCTTGGTTGGCACGCAGGACGTCAACGCGAACGGAACCGCACCCCCACCCGCGCGCCACCGAGCGGCGCCGTTTCGATCTTCAACATCGCACCATGTCGCTGCGCGATCTCCGCCACGATCGCCAACCCCAGCCCGCAGCCATCGCCTTCGCTGCTGGCCCGGTAGAAGCGTTCCGTGACGCGCGTGCGTTCGGCTTCGGCAATGCCGGCGCCGTCATCGTCAACCCATGCCTGCACGCCTTCGGTCTCCTGCCGAACGCCGAGGGTGATTACGCCGGGCACGGCACCGTAGCGCAGCGCGTTGTCCAGCAGGTTGCCCAACGCTTCGCGCAGCAGCTGCGGATCGCCCTGCACCTGCACGCCGTCGTCTGGCCCCTCGTAGCCCAGGTCAACGCCCGCCGCCAACGCACGGTCGGCGTAGCGCTCCACCACCCCGCGTGCCAACGCAGCCAGGTCCACCGGTTGCAGTGGCAGTGCGCTGCCATGCGGATCTTCCGAGCGGCTGAGCATCAGCAGCTGGTTGACCAGATGCTGCAAGCGGGCCAGCCCGGCAAGCGTGCCGGACAGCGCCAGCTGCTGGGCCTGCGGGTCGTGCTGGCGCAATGAACTCTCCAGCTCCACCTGCATCGCTGCCAGCGGTGTGCGCAGCTGGTGCGCGGCATTGCTGACAAAGCGCCGCTGCGCATCCTGCATCGCGTCCAGACGCTGCAGCAGCGCGTTGTAGGCCTCTACCGCCGGCCACAGTTCGCGCGGTGCCTCCTGCGCGGGGTCCAACGGTGCCAACGGATCCGGCCGCGGGCTGGCCAGCTTCCGCGCAACCAGGTTGGCATGGCGAGCGGCAGCGCCTGTACCGGACCAGGCCAGCCACGCCGCCAGTGCCAGGATCGCGGCCTGGAAGGGAACGCTGGTCAGCAGCAGCTTGCGCTCCAGCCGGTGGCGTTTGCGAAGCGTCTCAGCCACGCGCAGCCGGATGTCATGGCCCGGTCCGGCGCTGACCACCACCTCGACCATGCGCACGGCCTGACCACGCAGCTGCGCATCATAGTAGACCGCGTCGTCACTGTTGGCGGACGTCGCCGGGCGGGGCAGGGCTTCGGGCAGGTCGCCATACAGACGCCCACCCTCGGCATCGACTACCTCGCCATGCACTTCGTCGGCGGTGTCCCAGCTGAACATGCGCGAGACGGCTGGGGTGATCTCGATCGAAGCACGACCATCCTGCACCGTCACCAGCTCGGACAACGACATCGCCGAATCCAGCAGCCAGCGGTCGTAGACCTGGCCGGCATAGAACCGGGCCAGCGCAAATGAACCCACTGCGCTGCACAGCAGCAGTACCAGCAGCGGTAGCCAAAGGCGCCTGAGCAGCAGGCCACGCAGGCTGTGCACGCGCTCAGTCACCCACGGCCTCCAGCCGGTATCCAAGCCCACGCAGCATACGGATGCCGACGCCGGCGCGCGCCTGTTCCAGTTTGCGGCGCAGGCGGCTGACATGCACCTCGATCACCGACAGGTTGGCCTCGTGGTCCCAGCTGTACAGCGCATCGAACAAGCGCTGCTTGGTGACGGTGCGGCCGGGATGCTGCATCAGTGCCTCGACCAGCGACAGTTCGCGCGCGGTCAACTCGATGCGCTGGCCTTCAACCTGCACTTCATTGCGGATGCTGTCGAAGCACAACCGGCCCAGCCGTTTCTGCGCCGGTGCATCGCTGCGGCGGCGCGACAGTGCACGCAGGCGGGCTTCCAGCTCACCGAGTGCGAACGGCTTGGCCAGGTAATCGTCGCCACCGCGGTCGAGGCCGAGGATGCGGTCCTCCACACCATCGCGTGCGGTCAGGATCAGCACCGGCAGGGTGGCGCCGTCATTGCGCAGGCGCGAGAGCAGGTCCAGGCCATCGACGTCGGGCAATGAAAGGTCCAGCACCATCACGTCATACGGTGCGCTGGCCAATGCCGCCGGCGCGTGCAGTCCACGCGAGAGGTGGTCGCACAGATGACCGGCACCCTGCAGGGCGCGGATCAGTCCATCGGCCAGAGCGGCGTCGTCTTCGATCAGCAGGATTCGCATTGCAAGCTTCGTGCAAGGTTGGGGCAAGTTTGGCGCAAGTGCATCACCTTACCGTGGCGTGCATGAATTTCTCCTCTCGTCTAGCGGCCGTGCTGGCCACGCTTCTGTGCGCGCCTGCGGCTTCGGCGCTGTCCCTGCAGGAAGCGCAGCGCGCAATGGAAGCACACAACCCGGACCTGCGCGCGGCGGCACTGGAGCTGCGCGGTGTGCAGGGCGATGCGCAGACGGCTGCATTACGCCCGTCCACCGAGCTGTCGATCGGCACCAGCAAGATCAGCCCCAAGCATGGTATCGGCCCCGGACGCTGGCAGGACAAGCGGGTGGACAGCACCGTGGGCCTGGGCTGGACCTGGGAGCGCGGCGGCAAGCGCGCACTGCGCATCCGCCAGGCCGACGCGCTGCTGGAAGTGGCCGGGCTGGAGATGCTCGATGCGCGGCGTCGCCAGCAGGTGGCGCTGCATGAAACCTATTTCGGCCTGAAGGGCGCCCAGGAGCGGGCGCGGATTGCTGATGCCAACCGGCAGAGTTCGGCCGAGCAGATGGCGGCGGCGGACAAGCAGGTCGCGACAGGGGCGATGGCACCGGTGGATCGCGCGCGGCTGGCGGTGGACGATCTCGCCGTAGCCGATGCGGCGCGCGAGGCGGCCCTGGATCTGCGCGATGCACGGCATGCGCTGGGGCTGCTGCTCGGCCGCGACGACAGCCATGACCTCAGCGCCGATGATCCGTGGCCAGACCCCGCGGGCAGGGTGGATACGGGTGCGTTCGACCCGCAGCAGCGTGCCGATCTGCGCGCGGCACGTTCGCGCCTGGCCGCGGCCGACGCCGGCGTGGCGCTGGCGCGCAGCGAGCGCCAGCGCGACATCCAGCTGGGTGTGGAGGCCGAGCGCGAGCCGACCGACATCAGCGGTGTCACCTGGGGTGTGTCATTGACCATTCCGCTCGGCGGCCCGTCACGTGCACGCGGCGCGATCCAGCGTGCCGAGGCCGACCGTGACAGCGCCGCGCTGGAGCTGCAGGTACTGCAGCGCGAAGCACGCGCCGAGCTGGACCAGCTGCAGGCCAGCGCGCAGTCCGCCGCACAGCGCCGCAGCGACTATGAGGGACTGCAGTCCGACGCCGCACGCAAGGCGGTGCAGGGCATCGAACTGGCGTACCGGCGCGGCGCCGCCAGCCTGACCGATCTGCTGGATGCGCGCCGCAGTTGGCGCGACTTCGAGGCCGCGCTGATCGATGCGCGCGCCGACCATGCCATTGCCCTGGCGCGCTGGGAAGCGGCCACATCCGTTGCTGAAGGAGAGTCCCGATGAAGTCCCCCGTCGCCCATCGCCCGCGGGCGCGACACGCCGTGCTGCCGGCCTTGCTGGCGCTGGCCCTGCTGGGCGGCTGCGGCCGTGAGCCGGCGTCCTACACCGAGGATGCGCCGCAGATCAGTGCCGGCCAGATCCAGTTTCCTGCCGGCAGTCGCCAGCTGGACGTGCTGCGCAGCGAGGCGGTGACCGCCGGCGCCAGCGTCAGCCTGCAGCTGCCGGGCCGGGTGGTCTGGGACGAGACCCGTTCCAGTGCACTGCGCACGCCGTTGCCGGGGCAGGTGGCGCGCATCGAGGTGCAGCCGGGCCAGAAAGTGAAGGCCGGCCAAGTGATTGCCTGGATCACCTCGCCCGAGTTCGGCCAGGCCCAGGCGGAGGGCGTGCGTGGCCGCGCCGAGCTGCAGCAGGCGCGCAAGGAACTGGAGCGCACCCGCGAGCTGCATGCGGCGGGTGTGGCGTCGGGCCGCGAACTGGACGAGGCCGAGGCCAACTTCGCCGGCAGCCAGGCCGATCATGCGCGTGCAACCGCCTTCGCCAAGGCATATGGCAACGGCCAGCGCGTCGACCAGCGCCTGCCGCTGCGCGCGCCCATTGATGGCGTGCTGGTGGAGCGGCGGATGAGCCCGGGCATGTCGGTCAGCCCGGACAGCGAACAGCCATTGGCGATGATTGGCGATCCGGACCGCCTGTGGTTGCTGCTGGATGTTCCCGAGAGCCTGGCCGGACGCATGAAGGCGGGCATGCAGGTGAGCGTACCTGGTGCCGATGGCCAACTGCTGCAGGCGACCCTGCAGCACGTGGATGACTTCGTCGACAGCGAACGGCGCGTGGTGCAGGCGCGCGCCGAGCTGGACAACCGCGCACGCGGCTTCAAGGCGGGGCAGTACGTGCGCGCCCAGGTGGCGTTGCCGGCCGACGGCGGTGTCTCGCTGCCCGATGCGGCTGTGCTGCTGATCGACGGCAAGCAGGTGGTGTTCGTGGAGGAGGACAAGGGACGCTACGTGCGCCATGCCGTGCATGCCGAGGAACTGGGCGATGGCCGGCTGTGGGTGCGTGACGGCCTGGCGGTTGGCAGCAGGGTGGTGGTCGAGGGCGGCCTGCTGTTGCAGCAGCTGGTCGACAGCGCGCCAGCCGCCGCCAGCACCGGCGCGGGGCACGCGGCCCCATGATCGATCGCCTGATTGCCTACTGCCTGCGCCAGCCGCTGATGGTGATGCTGGCACTGCTGTTGTTCATCGGCGGCGGTATCGCCGCGTTCCGCGTGCTGCCGGTGGAGGCCTTCCCGGACGTCTCCGATACTCAGGTGACGGTGGTGTCGCTGCACCCGGGCCGCGCCGCCGAAGAGGTGGAACGCGAAGTGACGATGCCGCTGGAAGTGGCCTTGTCCGGCATTCCGCATTCGGTGCGGGTGTTCTCGCATACCCAGTTCGGCCTGTCGATGATCATCCTGACCTTCGACGACAAGGCCGATGACTACTTCGCGCGCCAGCAGGTGCTGGAGCGCCTGCAGGGCGTGGAGCTGCCGGAAGGGGTGACCCCGGAACTGGAGGCGATGAGTTCGGCGGTGGGTGAGATCTACCGGTACGTGCTGAAAGGCCCGCACATGACGCCGACCCAGCTGCGCACCGTGCAGGAATGGACGATGGAGCGCAGCCTGCGCACCGTGCCGGGCGTGGCCGATGTGATCAGCTTCGGCGGCTTCGCGCGCACGTTCCAGGTCAAGCCGGACCTGGACAAGCTGCGTGACCGCGGCATCAGCCTGGGTGAGTTCGCCGAGGCCCTGGAGAAGGGCAGCTCGAATGCCGGCGGCGGCTACGTGGAGCGCGGCCAACAGCAGTTCCTGATCCGCGGCGTAGGCCTGATGCGCTCGCCCGCCGACATCGGCAACGTGGTGGTTGCGCAGCGCGGGGGCACGCCGATCCTGGCGCGTGACCTGGCCGGCATCGCCGATACCGGCCTGCCACGGCAGGGCCTGGTCGGCCAGGACGGCAATGACGATGCGGTGTTCGGCATGGTGCTGATGCGCAAGGGCGAGAATCCGTCCGACGTGCTCGACGCCCTGCATGCGCGCATCGCCGAGATCGAGGCCAACCAGCTGCCGCACGGGGTCAGCATCGAGCCGTTCTACGACCGCTCGTGGCTGGTCTCGACCACGCTGAAAACCGTCTTCAGCAACCTGCT
Source organism: Stenotrophomonas sp. Sm2128 (assembly GCF_030985535.1). Taxonomy (NCBI): domain Bacteria; kingdom Pseudomonadati; phylum Pseudomonadota; class Gammaproteobacteria; order Lysobacterales; family Lysobacteraceae; genus Stenotrophomonas; species Stenotrophomonas sp. Sm2128. The sequence continues at coordinate 3,956 of NZ_JAPTFQ010000060.1, read as the reverse complement.
GGAAGGCGCGGTGCTGGTGTTCCTGGTGCTGTGGCTGTTCCTGTACAACGCCCGCGCCGCACTGATCGTGGCGGCGATGATGCCGCTTGCGCTGCTGTCGACCTTCCTCGGCCTGCACCTGTGGGGCGTGCCGGCCAACCTGCTGTCGTTGGGTGCGATGGACTTCGGCATCATCATCGATGGCGCGGTGATCGTGACCGAGCACATCGTCTCGCGATTGTCGAAGCTGCCACCTGCGGCCGACCGGAAGACACGGTTCTCGACCATTCTGTCGGCCGCATTGGAAGTGGGCCGCCCGACGTTCTTCTCGATGCTGATCATCATCGCCGCACACATCCCGATCTTCACCCTGCAGCGCCAGGAAGGACGCATGTTCGCGCCGATGGCGTACTCGGTGACCTCGGCCCTGATCGGTGCCTTGATCCTGGCGCTGACCGTGGTGCCCCTGTTCTGCTACTGGTGGTTGCGGCGCGACCGCATGCGCGACGGCAATCCGCTGATGGACCGCCTGACCGGCTGGTACCGGCCGATCCTGGAGCGCGCCCTGGCTCGCCCGCGTGCGGTGGTACTGACCGCGGTTGCGCTGCTGGTCGGCACGCTCGCGCTGGGCACCCGGCTGGGTTCGGAGTTCCTGCCCGAGCTGGACGAGGGCTCGATCTGGCTGACCGCCACGCTTGACCCCAGCACCAGCCTGGCCGAGGCGCAGCAGCAGTCGCGGCGCATCCGTGAGCTGGTCGGCACCTTCCCGCAGGTATCGACGGTGGTGGCCAAACTGGGGCGCCCGGAAGACGGCTCCGATGCCAAGGGCGCGAACCAGATCGAGGCGCTGGTGGCGTTGAAGCCGGAGAAGGAATGGCCGAAGGGGGTGGACAAGCGGCAGTTGGTCAGCGACCTGCAGCGCACGCTGGAGCAGCGCATTCCGGGGCCGGAGTTCTCGATCTCGCAGCCGGTGCGCGACAACATCCTGGAGAGCATCTCGCAGATCAAGGGCCAGGTGGTGATCAAGGTCAGCGGCTCGGATCTGGATGTACTCAACCAGCAGGCGCAGGCGATCCTGGGCCAGGTGCGTAGCGTGGAGGGCGTGGAGAGTGCCTTCATCGACCGTGACGGCTCACTGCCGCAGCTGCAGATCGAAATCGACCGCGACCGTGCTGCGCGCTATGGCTTGAACGTGCGCGACATTGACGAGGTGATCGAGACCGCACTGGGCGGGCGCCAGGTCGGCGAGTTGTGGGAGGGTGACCGCAGGTTTCCGATCACGCTGCGCCTGGACGATGCCGACCGTGACCTGCAACGGCTGCGTACGGTGCCGGTCGGCATCGGTGATGGGCACACGGTGACACTGTCCGACGTGGCCGACTTCCGCATGGCCAGCGGTGCGATCAACATCTCGCGCGAGAATGCACAGCGGGTCAAGGCGGTGAGCATCTTCATCGCCGGGCGTGACATGGGCAGTGTGGTGGCCGACATGCGCAAGCGCGTGGACGCCAGCGTGCAGTTGCCGGAAGGCTACCGGCTGGAGTGGTCCGGGGAGTTCGAGAACCAGCAGCGTGCGATGAAGCGGCTGGGCTGGGTGATCCCGCTGTCGGTGCTGATCATCTTCGTGCTGCTGTTCGATGCCTTCAAGGACATCAGCAGTGCGGCGCTGATCCTGGCCAACGTGCCACTGGCGATGATCGGCGGCATTCTCGCCCTGTGGTTGACCGGCATCCCGCTGTCGGTGTCGGCGGCGATCGGCTTCATTGCATTGTTCGGGCAGGCGGTCTTGAACGGGGTGGTGATGCTCAGTCGCTTCGCGCAGCTGCGCGAGCAGGGCATGGACCTGCTGCAGTCGGTGGTGCAGGGCTCGCTGCAACGCCTGCGCACGGTGCTGATGACCGCATTGCTGGCGATGTTCGGCCTGCTGCCGATGGCGACCTCGCATGCCATTGGCGCCGAGACCCAGAAGCCGCTGGCGGTGGTGGTGATCGGTGGCCTGCTGTCGGCGATGCTGCTGACCCTGCTGGTACTGCCCACGCTGTACTACTGGGTGCATCGCCGCCGCGAGGCACGCACGGGCTGACGGCGATATCCGGTCCTCCGCCCGGTAGAGGCCAACCTTGGTTGGCACGCGGCGAAGCGCCCACCAAGGTGGGCGACTACCGGTGCGCAATGGCCGCGAACTACACCATTCCGCCATTGGCGCGCAGCACCTGGCCGTTGATCCACCCGCCATCGGCACCGGCCAGGAACGCCACCGCACCCGCGATGTCCTCCGGCGTACCCAGCCGCTCCAGCGGGTTCATCTTCGCCAGCCGCTCGATCAGTTCCGGCGACTTTCCGTCCAGGAACAGGTCGGTAGCGGTCGGACCGGGAGCCACCGCGTTTACGGTGATGTTGCGCCCGCGCAGCTCCTTGCTGAGGATTGCGCCCATCGTCTCCACCGCCGCCTTGCTGGCCGCATACACGCTGTAGTTCTCCAGCCGGATGCCGACCACGCTGGTGGACAGGGTGATCAGGCGGCCACCGTCGCGCACCCGTCGCGCGCTCTCGCGCAGCACGTTGAAGGCGCCCTTGAGGTTGATGCCGATCACCCGCTCGAACAGGGCGTCGTCGGTATCGGCCAGCGGCGCCAACTGCAGCACGCCGGCACTGTTGACCACTACGTCGATACCGCCGAAGCGCGCCTCGATGGCATCGAACAGCTGCCGCACCGCCTGCGGATCGGCGACATCGGCCTGCAGCGCGATGGCCTGCGCGCCGGCGGCGTTCAGTTCGGCCGCCAAGGCTTCGGCGTCGTCGCGGCGGCCCGCATAGTTGATCGCGAGCGCGTGGCCATCGGCGGCCAGGCGGCGGGAGATGGCGGCGCCGATGCCACGGGAGCCGCCGGTGACCAGTGCGACAGAGCGGGCGGGGGAGAGGGTCATGGTCGGTTCCAGCGGGCGCGCCGGAGTGGCGCAGGGCCATCTTCGCGACATTGCCTTTTCGGATAATCCTGCATAATCCGTCAACATCATCCGGACAGCCGAACAATGGATCGTTTCACGGCCATGCGCGCCTTCGTCCGTATCGTCGAGCGCCGCAGCTTCACCCGGGCCTCCGAGGACCTGGGCCTGCCGCGGGCCACGGTGACCGACGCGATCAAGGCGCTGGAACAGCGGCTGGGCGTGCGCCTGCTACACCGGACCACCCGGCTGGTGGTGCCGACGCTGGAAGGCGAGGCCTTCTATGGCCGTTGCCTGCGCCTGATCGCCGACATGGACGATGCCGAGGCAGCGTTCCGTGATGCCCCGCCACGTGGCCCGTTGCGCATTGAAGTGCATGGCACGCTGGGCCGGCACCTGCTGTTTCCGCACCTGCCGGAGTTCCTGCAGCGCTACCCGGAGATCGAGCTGGACGTCAGTGAAGGCGACCGCTATGTCGACCTGCTGCGCGAAGGCGTGGATGCGGCGTTGCGGGTGGGGACGCTGGCCGACAGCGATCTGGCGGCGCGCCGGTTGACGATGCTGCGCGAGGTCACGGTGGCCGCGCCGGGTTATGTGCAGGCGCACGGCCTGCCCGATACCATTGAATCGCTGGAGCAAGGCCATCAGATGGTCGGCTACCGGTCCAGCGCCACTGGCCAGCTGATCCCTCTGGAGTTCCAACAGGCGGGACAGGTGCGCTACGTGCCGCTGCCGGCGCGGGTGCGTGTTTCCGGCGCGGATGCATTCCTTGGGGCCGCGTTGGCGGGCCTGGGCATCATCCAGGCGCCGCGCTACCGGATGGACCCGTATATCGCGCGCGGGCAGCTGGTCGAGCTGTTGCCTGAGACGCCGCCGACGCCAAGCCCGTTGAGCCTGGTCTACCCGCGCAACCGCACGCCGTCGCCACGCTTGCGGGTGTTCATCGACTGGGTGGCCGGGGTGTTCGAGCAGACCGGGGTTGCCGGCCAGCGGCCGGCACTACCGACCAGGGGCGCGCGCGCTGGGTAGTGC
>NZ_JAPTFQ010000005.1:0-96478 GCF_030985535.1 Stenotrophomonas sp. Sm2128 | reverse complement strand
CTCACGGCCGACCCGCTAGATTGTGGTTGTCGAGACTACAAACTGGGGCCGGCCGTGGCCGGCAACCCCAGGAGTGCCAGCCCATGGCTGGCAGGTCGCGATTTCTGAGTCTCGCGATCTACCCGCCCCTCCGGCTTCCCAGGCGCTTGGCTCCTTGCACAGTTCCTGACCTGGCAACTGCAGCCGGTCATTCCTGTGCTATGAATACCCAGCCTTGCTTCAAGGCTCTTTCAGAGATTGGAAGGATGCGCAGGTTCGGGGGAACTGCAGGCGGCGTGTTTACCCGCTTCAGGAGATGTGGAGATCGAATTCGCAAGCTGGGGGCATCAGGCGCCTGGCTGTGTTGTGTGCTGCTGATCGGCCTTGGCCTGTCGCCAATCGCAGTCGCCCAGACCACTGTGACGTACATCCACACTGACGCCCTGGACTCGGTCGTGGCTGAGAGCGATGCCAACGGCAATGTGATCAAGCGCTATGACTACGAGCCCTACGGGGCCGTGGTCGGTGGTCAGGTCACGGACGGGCCTGGGTATACCGGGCATGTGAGCGACTCGGCTACCGGGCTGAGCTACATGCAGCAGCGGTACATGGACCCGCAGTTGGGGGTGTTCCTGTCGGTTGATCCTGTGACGGCGTATGAGCAGCCTGTGGGGCAGTTCAATCGGTACCGGTATGCCAACGGGAATCCCTACAAATTCACCGATCCTGATGGGCGGGCCGTCACGTGCGATGAAAAGCGGTGTGCTGGTGAGGTCAATACCATAGCCGATGCTCTAGCTCTTCCTGTCATTCTAACGGTGGCCTACGGCGGTCGGTTGCTTTCAAACCTGATCGATACGGTTCAACGAAATGAGTCGGCTGATCCGTCCGGCTCTACAGCAGCCCCCAGTGGCACGAATCCACCGGCATTGCCAGTGGATCTGGTAGGTGATCAGAGCAGCCCCTTGGCAGGGCCGAATAAGAACGGCACGCGGCATACAAGTGGCAATCTGAAGCCGGAGTTCGGTGGCACCGGGAACTACGACGAAGACCTCGAGACTCTCGCCGGAGAAACAAGGCCCGCGGTTCGCGGTGATAGTGCTCCTCCCGGGGCACAGATCGGAGAAAATGGTGTTTTTGGTCGCCAGACAAACAGTTCCGGTGGCAAGAGTATCGACATCCCTGCAAACGGTAGTAAACCGCATGAAACCCTACACTACGATTGAACAGCTCTCCGGCGGCATGCGCTATCTACCGCTGCAATTGAAGGGAGTGCAGCTGGATGCTCTGCCAGCTTTGATCCTGGGGCGTCGCCTTCTTGAGTGCAGGATTCCACAGATGCAGGCAGCTCGATCGGCTTCGCAAGTGGTCTTGAATTTCGATCCGGATATGACTCTGGAACTAACATCTTCCAGTACGGTTGCGCAGGGATGGGATGAATTCGGGACGATAAATGTCGAGGTCCTGCCCGAGGCCGCAGTTGAATCGACGTGCGAATGGAGCGATCTGGAGTTGCCGGAAGATCTCGATGTCGTCCGGACCGAGATTGTTCGTTGGCAAGGCGACGGACTGATCGTTGATTCAGGTATTCGTTTGCACTTCGGGAATGGCCGGACCTTCTCAGCCGTAGCGCTGGATGTGCCCGGGGTGCTTCTCTTGACCATGCCTGGAGAGAATGCTCCGGATTCCTGGCAGTTCCCGGCAAGTGAATACTCTTTCGTAGTGATTGGATGAGTAGGTCGGGACTTTCTGCTTGGCAAATTTTCTGATCCAATCCAGCCTCTTGGGAGGGGCTTGCGACGTTACAGGCTCGGCTCCTGTTCACTCACCCTGCTTGATGAATAACCTAGGCTTTGGTCAGGGTTTTTTGCTTCGTCTTCGTTCGGAAGTCTTTGATGCAAAAGGGGGCGAGCGGGAAGGTCATGTGCCCGGGAACACCCATGCGCGCCGGGTCTTATTCCGCGCCTGCGGCATATTCCAAATCCGTTCATGGTTGGTATAGGCTGTCGCCATTGCTCCTGAGTGCGATATGCAATGTGTCGAAGCAGGCGGGCAATGCAGCAAGGGAACACGGGGACTGGGGCAAGCTACATTCGCACGACGGGTATGTTCTGCCTGGCGGCATGTCACGCCCATCGAAAATCAACTGCAGCAGCAATGGAACCGCGTAATGCAGAACTCCATGGATCAGCAGTGGACACGTTGGAAGAGTGCGGGCCGAACCGGGGTAGCCATGGCGATGTTGTTGCCCGTTCTGACGAACACTGCAATGGCCCAGAGCACATCCGGAAACTTCGTGTGGGAAGAGTTCCCTGATCGGATAGCGAAGGCGGAGAAGGTTTCCGCACTGGGTCCTGATCTGTTTGGCGACAAGGTCAGGTTGGCCAACGGCGAGCTTGGATTCGAGATTACCGATATCGACCTCCCAGGCAATAACGCGCTGGAGGTCAAGCTCACCCGTACCTACGACGTGGTAAGCCGGAAAACCTACTTCCCGGAAGCGATGCTGGCGGACTGGCAGATCAAAGTTCCCCACATCAGCGGCAGCTATGCTCCAGACTGGGGGACTGGAGCCGATGCCGGCGCACCAGGGCGCTGTTCGTCGAGCTGGTTGCCTGCTGAATCAGCGCATTTCAGCACGCGGGAGTTCTGGGGCGGTCTCTCTGTTGATATTCCCGGGGGTGGTGGGGAGCTGTTGCGTACCGCTGCCGGCGTGACCCAGCCGCAGGATGGTTCGGCTTACCCCTGGACAACGTCGGGGCAGATATTTTTCTCCTGCCTGCCGGTCATCCAGAATGCGGGTGGAGAAGGGTTCCTGGCGATCACGCCAGACGGAACACGTTACTGGTTCGATTGGTTTGCACAGACCTCCGAGCCAACGCTCAAGAAGTATCAGTATTTCCATGACGATGGGTCGTTGCCCAAACCAGAGCCTTGGCGATTCCTGCAGCGCCGCAAGAACATTCTGCTTGCGACCAGGGTGCAGGACAGATTCGGGAACACCGTCCAGTACACCTATGCAAATGCGTGGAACGAGGCGCCCAGGCTGACCGCAATCACCGCCAGCGACGGTCGCCAGCTCACGCTCTCCTATCAGGGCAGCAACGTCAGCAGTGTCAGCGACGGTACGCGCCAGTGGCAGTATCAGTACAACAGCTTGCCATCGCGCCGAGGCCTTTCCGCCGTCCTTCTCCCCGATGGGAGCCGGTGGGCAATCAACTTCGAAGACTTCACCCGAGCGGCGCTGCGATATGCCGAGGTGATGTCGCCCGAGCCCGGTGAGATGTTCCGGAACTGCTTCGAGAACGAGGTTCCCACGTCCTATCCTTCCGGGACCATTGCAGGAACGATGGTGCACCCCTCCGGTGCTACCGGGCGGTTCACCGTTACATCGCTTGAGCATGGCCGTAGCCACGTACCTCTCAACTGTCGTGGCATCGACTATACGCCCGGCTTCGGCAACAACCCCAATGACGACGTCAATACCTATGCGATCTCCGGCTTCAGTTTCACGCTGGCCGAGAAGACCATCAGCGGCCCGCGGCTCCCTGTACTGCGTTGGACGTATGACTACACCCCCAACATCAGCATCTACCGATACCCGGGGCAGCCGGCCGGGAACCTGGTATGCCCGTATGGGAGTGCTGCTACCTGTGCCGCGCCCCCGTGTACCAGTGATGATTGTGCGCAATCCAGTATCACGACCGTGAGCGGGCCGGGTGGGGAGTGGGTCCGCTATCGACATGGCAATACCTACCGTTACAACGAAGGCAAGCTGCTTTCGGTGGAAGTAGGTACCGGTCCATCCGACATTGCGCGTACCACCACCTACCGTTACGACCTGCTTTCCACCGGCCAGAACTATCCCGCGCGATATGGAACCAGCGTGCAGTTCTCGGGCGAGGGGTGGGCCGGCGAATATCATCGCCCACAGCTGGAGACGCACATCTCCCAGGAGGGGGCCGTTTTTTCGACTGTTCTGGGCGATCTGGACTACTTCGCGCGTCCGCACGGGATCACGAAGTCGAGCACGCTTGGCTTTGCCCGGACCGAAGGCCACGGCTACCGTGACAACCTCTCAAGGTGGGTCCTGGGCCAGCGGGAAAGCATCACCTGTCTCGCACCGGCCACTTGCGCGGGTCAGGCAATGTCCCATGTGGTATTTGATGGCAACACTGACCTGCCAATCCAGTTCAGGGAGTTTGGAGCGCTTCGTCAGACACTGACCTATCACCCCAATGGCAGCGTCGCCACTGTCGCCGATGGCCGCAACGGTCAGGGCGTGGATACCCGCATGACGCTGGTTGACTGGAAACGAGGCATTCCCCAGTCCGTCCATTACGGTGACGGCACCATGGAACTGGCAACGGTGAATGATCAGGGCTGGATCGTGCAGTATGCCGACGCCAATGGCTACGCGCGAAACTACGCCTACGACGCCCTGGGACGCTTGAAGCAAACCGACCTGCCGCAGGGCGACACGGTGGCATGGAATTCGACGTCCACCGTGTTCGAGGCAATCTCCTATCCGGAATACGGATTGCCCGCAGGGCACTGGCGGTCCACCACCCAAACGGGGAATCATCGTCGACAGGTCTTCCACGATGCCTTGTGGCGGCCCGTTGTAACGATTGAAGAGGATATCGCCAATTCCCAGGCGACGCAGCAGTGGGTGGCGACGCGCTATGACGAGATGGGGCGTACGTCGTTCACTTCCTATCCGCGGAACCTCCATCAGGAAGGCAGTGCGGACTATGCCGATACCAGCCTGCAAGGTGTTCATACCAGCTACGATCTGCTGGGGCGACCGCTGGCAGTCCAGCAGGACTCGGAGCTCGGAGTGTTGAGCACCTACAACGAGTATCTGTCCGGCTTCCAGACCCGGGTGACCTCGCCCAAGGGCCAGAAGACACTCCTCCGCTACATGGCGTTGGAGCAGCCCGTCGCCGATCTGCCGGTCTATGTTGAAGAGCCAGGCGGTGTGATCACCACCATCAAGCGGGATATCTACGGTAAGCCTGTGGAGATTTCGCGCAGCGGAGGTGCTCAGTGAGGAGAATGCGAATTCCGGGAGTACGTCGCGAAACCTGGTTCGCCTTCCTTCTTGCACTGGTGGCGATGCTGCTGGGGGTTGGGGACGCCTACGCGCAGGCTTCCTTGCGCCTGACCGCGCCCGGCGGGACGACCTTCACCGCACCTTCCGGCTTCGATCTCAAGCTCGAGGCCAGAAGCGGTGGCAATGGCAAAACAATGGAGGTCGTGGAGTTCTACTGGCTCAAGCGCAACGGGGTTCGAATCGATTTTGATGAGGCGTTGCCCACACGGATCTATTCGGAAGGCGAGTTGCCTGCTGGCGTGTATACCTACACGCTTGAGGGGCGCGCCATGTATCACGACCCGGTCAATGGCAATGAGCGATACAAGACCATCTTCCCGATTCCAACGCTGACCATCACCGTTGTTGCAGGAAGTGGAGGTATTAGCGCCTCATCCGGAACCTGCACCATTCCATGGGGGCAGAGCAGTTGCCCGGTGACGATCAGCTGGAACTCCAATGCTCCCGCCGCGCGCGTGCTGGTGTCTGCGCTGGACAACAGCGGTATGCAGGTGATCGGGCAAGGGCAATCCGGAACGGTCACCGGCTGGGTCACGGCGGCCGGGCAGCGGTTCCATCTGATGAACGGCTCGGCGACGTTCGCGACGACCGAATCACGCGGCGTGCCGACCATCAATCAGCCTCCGGTTGTGAGCGTCGCTTCGCCGGTTGCAGGCGCCATGTTCCCGGCAGGCGCGGGTGTCCCTATCAACGTGTCAGCGAGTGATGGCGATGATGGGATCAGTCGGGTTGAGCTCAAGGTGGATGGCGCCACCATCGCGACGTTCCAATCGCCGCCCTATGCCAGTCGCATAGCCAGCCTGGCGCCGGGGACGCACACCGTGGTGGTTGTCGCCACTGATACGCGTGGCGCTTCGACGACGTCGGTACCAGTCAGCTTTACGGTGTCTACCGTGCCAGGTGTGACGTTGACGCGTCGTTACGTCTACGACGGGCAGCAACGACTGTGCAAAGTCATCGAGCCTGAAACCGGCTCGACGGTGATGGCGTACGACGCAGCAGGCAACCTGGCCTGGAGCGCAGCCGGCCTGGATCTGCCCAGCGCGACAAGTTGTGATCTGGCCGTTGCCGAAGCCAGTGGACGCGTGGTTCGTCGCAGCTACGACGCACGGAATCGATTGGCCACGCTGCGCTTCCCGGATCGCAATGGCGATGTCGACTACAGCTACACCGCCGATGGACTGGTACAGCAGGCCATCGCCTACAACGACGCTGGCAGCACCTCGGCTACCACTCAGTACCAGTACAACAAGCGACGTCTGCTGGTGGGTGAGACCCTGTCCCAGTCCGGTGCAGTGCCGCGGAGCCTGGGGTATACCTACAACGCCAATGGGCATCTGGCGGGTCATGTCTATCCCGCTGGCCGCCCGGTCGACTACGCTCCGAATGCCATGGGGAAGCCAACGCGTGTCGGCGACTACGTCACGGGCGTTAGCTACTATGCCAATGGTGGAATCAAACAGTTCACGTATGGAAATGGTGTGGTCCACACGGCTACCCAGAACGCGCGGCGCCTTCCTGCGCGCATTGTGGACAGCAACATCGTTGCCCTGGAGACATCGTTTGATCCGAATGGCAACGTTGTCGCCATCGCAGACCTGCAGTTGGGCACCGACTACAGCCGCCAGATGCAGTATGACGATCGAGACCGTCTTGTTGTGGCCGGAAGCCCGATGTTCGGCGGAGCGGGTTGGCACCGCTTCCGTTATGACGCCCTGGACAACATCCGCAGTTGGTCACTTGATGGGGTCAAGGCCGACCAGTACTGGTATGACGCGCACAACCGGTTGACCAACATCCGCAACGACAACGGGGCGACCACTGTTGGCCTGGCCTATGACGTCCAGGGCAATCTGGCCAACAAGAATGGCCAGGGCTTTCGCTTTGACTATGGCAATCGCCTGAGGGAGGCGGTGGGCAAGGCCAGCTATCGCTATGACGCGGACGGGCTGCGCGTGCTTGCCACGCGGACTGACGGGGCGGCAGAGGAGTCTCTCTATCGTCGCGGAGGACAGCTCGTCTATCAGTTCAACCGTGGTAGCGGCCTGCAGACCGAAACCTTGTATCTGGACAGCAAGGCAGTTGCGCAGCTGGAGACGGTGTCTGGCGCAACCACGGTCAAGTACCTGCACACGGACGCGCTGGGCAGCCCGGTTGCCAGCACCGGGAGTGCGGGACAGCTGCTTGAGCGGACGCACTACGAACCCTACGGCAGGCCCATCAATCGAACGGTGGATGGGGTCGGGTACACCGGTCACAAGATGGATGGCGATACCGGGCTGAGTTACATGCAGCAGCGGTACATGGACCCGCAGCTGGGGGTGTTCCTGTCGGTTGATCCGGTGACGGCGTATGAGCAGCCGGTTGGGCAGTTCAATCGGTATCGGTATGCGAACGGGAATCCGTACAAGTTCACGGACCCGGATGGAAGAGTCCCGGTAATGCCCTTCATCTACGGTGCCGTCTTGGGCGGCCTTGCAGATATCGTGGTCCAGAAGGCCATGAATCCGGATAAGCCCATTGATAAAGTGGAGGTTGGCATTGCCGCCGCCGTTGGCTCTGTTTCCGGGGGCGCTGGTGGACTAGCCGTTGCTGCGGTCGGTTCCGGCACGATTTCGGTTGGGCGTGCAGTTGCAATACAGGCCGTGGTCAATGCGGTTGCAGGTGGTGCTGGTTCCGCCGCAGAGAGCGCAATCAAAGGCCAGCCCATCACGGCGGAGGGCGTCGCTTCAAATGCGATTGGCAGTGCCGTTGGAGGATTGGGAGCCTCCGGTGTTGGCGTTGCCATGGGTGATTTCGCTGGCCCAGCTTCACGAGGAACACTCAAAAGGCTGAGTCAATCCCGCGGCCCAGGCGGACCGAACATGGCAAGTGCCACTGCATCAACTGGAACTGCAATTCCGAGGCAATCAGCATTCCAGGGCGGGGCTTCCCAAGCGGGCCAAGGCGTCGCGGGAGCAGGGGCAACTATCGTACAGAAAGATCTGGAGAAGAAGAAATGACTTCCATGATAAAAGGTTTCCTAGGGGCTCAGCTTCTCGCTGCGTTCTTCGGCCTTGCGTATTTCGCGGTTCTTACGTACCGGCATCATCCGGATGCTATGCATATCAGTCTGCGGATTTGGGGCTACTTCGCGGCGTTGTTTCTGATCCTTCAACTTTTCTTTGCGCTTAAACAGTGGTGGCAAAGGCCGCATCGAAGGCGATAGATGTGCGCTCTTTTTTGGTGTGGTGATTTTTGGAACGTTCTGGTCGATCTTTACACGGAAGAGGGGGGAGGGGTGATCTAGTGCTTCAGGCTCACGTGTACGAAGTTGGCGATGGATATCGATACGAGGTGGTATTGGTAAACGAGCCGTAGAGTCTGCGGGTCTGTTCGAATTTCATCGGTTTTCAGCAGTTGTGACTGAACTGGCGGCTACATGGGGTGTGGTCGACCACTGCGGACGATCCTCATCCAAACACCGCCTCGCATCCTGTCTTAACTTGGCCTTATGGCCACTTACGGACGCTCCACCCAATGTCATTTGCACTCACCAAGCGCATCGTTCTCACAGTTGAGCCCAGAGAGCGCCCCTACCAGCTCAGGAACGCTCAGGTTCGTGGTTTGATCCTTCGAGTGCCGCCCTCGGGTCACAAAGCATGGATCGTGACCTGGGCGCACGGTAAGCGTCGTACCTTGGGTCCGGTAGAACATCTGACACTTGATCAAGCCCGCGACCAAGCCCGGCAAGAGGTTGCCGAATGCGTTCAGTCCGGATTGCCGACACTCGCAAAGTCCAAGCCCACCAGTTGCACGCTTGAAACACTGCTCAATGACCACTTCGAACCTTGGGCGATAGCTGAGCTCAAGGGCGGTCGTCAGTACCCGGACCGCATCAGATCGGTGTTCTCGTGGCTATTGCGCCGTCAGATCATTGAGATTGACGCGCCCACCATGGAGCGATGGTGGCGCGGGCGCGTCATTGGCCCTGCCGTCGTCACCAAGGCTACCGCAGCGCGCGACTTTGCTTGCCTGCGGTCTGCCTTGTCGCGGGCCGTTGAGTGGAAGCTGATCGAGACTAACCCCCTCATGGGCATGCGTCAGCGATCAGCGGCTAGCCGCAAGGTGGTCCGGTTCCTGTCCCCTGATGAGGAGACGATGCTCCGGGCCGCGCTGGCAGCGCGCGATCTAGCTGGGGTTGAGGGGAGGGCGAACGCCAATGCGGCCCGACGCAAGTACCGGCAAGCGGTTCTGCCTGATTTGCCGATGGACGGGTACGTCGATCACCTGACCCCGGTGGTTCTTACAGCCATTACGCGATTCCGACACCGCCGGGTGGCAAAATTGAAGGATCACCCGATGGTCGATTTGTTCAGGCAAAGGGGTCTGATGGTCAACCCACTGGGGTTCGAATAGATGGCGGGCACAAGCCATCAACTCATCCTGATCCCCGCGCCCAGCAGCCGCATGGTCATGTTCCCGGTGTAACCAATGCCGACGGAACCCCATGGCTTCCGATCAAACAATGAGTTGGAGTGACGTAAATCATGGAAACTGAAGCTGCGATCATTGAGATGACAAAGCTTGTGAATGAGTTCGCGTTGGGCTCCGTTGATGCCCAAGCTTTCATTGAGAAGTACTCGAATTTCTACTACTACGAAGCGCTGGACGGACATGAAGCTTCAAGTGCACTGCGCCCCGAGAGCATGATGAAGCTCGGGCCCGCTATAGAGCTGCATCGCCGCGTTCAAGAAGATGTGGTGAACAAGATCTCGTTCGATGCGGGGTTTTCAACTGAAGCGATGAGGATGGCTGGGCGACTCTCCCCGGCGGAGGCGCGGGAGCACGCGCTGAGGATATGTGCAGATGTTGGGATTGAAGTTGTTCTGTCGGCAATCAATGCCGCATGAAGCCGTCCGGCGACAGGTTGTCACCGCCCGGCGACGAAGCGGCAGTATTGATGTCACCTCTGGACTTCGCGTCAAATCCTCCGGGGAGATCCAGTCTCCTGCTCTGGGGGGCGGTCACGAGGTGAGCCATGCTGCCCAGCATGATCGGGTTGGATTGTCCGCTTTCCAGGCTTCGCTTGTTGCGCCACAGTCCAACTCGGAGAGCAACGGCGTGATGCAGATCCGAGTCGGCGTATCTTCGGAGGAGGCGCGGGCTACGGGTGTGGAGACCCGGGCCGCGCATGAGCTGGGGGAGCCTGCCCGGAAGAGCTACAGCGACACGAACGGCACGGTTAATGTCTGCTCCCCCACCAGCAATCGGGAGTGTTGAATGAACCGCGTTCTGATGCTTGCGTTGGCCTTGTCCAGTGCCTCATGTCGCGCCGGTGAGGAGCTCCCTGGGCCTTGCCAGGCGGCAAGCAGTCCGGTGGAGTCCATTGCGCCGGTCGTTTCCGCCGCGACTGAGATGCAGGTGCGTGGCTCTGTCGTGGCGACTGTCGTCGTTGAAGAGGATGGGCGGGTGACAAATCCCGTCATCACGCGGTCACAGTTTGAAGCGCTGGACCGGGGGAGGGTCGACAATGCTGCTTATGAGCGCGCAGCCTTGGTTGCCGTGGCGAAGTGGCGTTTCCCTCCGGTCCCATCCCGCTGCACCAGGAAGGTCACATTCGATTTCCAACGTCTGGATTGAATGAGCCCGGTCAACCTGCTGAAACAGCAACGGCAGCGAGCAGGTGTTGAAGACCCTCATCGAGGACGATAAGAGGAAATGATCATGCGGATTGCTTCTTCAGTCGTCATTCTGGCCGCCTCGCTGCCGGCTGCAGCATCCGCTGCGCCACCTGTCTCTGTGCCGCAGGCCTGCGCGCCGACCTACTGCATTGAGGTCGGCGCCACGTTGCCCGACCGGCCGGTGACGATCCGGGTTGAATCGACGGTTCCCGCAGACGCCTCGACGACAACGGTGGACATGGGGCGTGGATTTTCAATTGCCTTCCATTCCCGGTATGTCGAATGGAAAGCCGGGCGAATGGGCCTCCCGCCCGCGCGATGGACACCAGGCAAAGCCAAGGCGAGCGCGGCAGCTTGCCTGAAGTGTGGCGCGCCGGGCTGGAATGAAGTCATGGGCATTGCCATGACCGGCATCCCCGAAGACTATGGCAATGACCTTTCCGGTATCAGAGTCTGCTTTTGGCCGCTTGATCGTTCATCGGCAGGGCACGGGGACGGCAAGTCCCTGCGCCTTGGGGAGAAGGTCTGCATCGCAGATCCGGCCCCGAAGCGCTGAGCAGCACGTCTGCGCGGAGTGCTGCCTTAATAAGCAAGATCGAAATAGTAGATCTTCTTTGCTCCGAACACGCCGCAACCTTCGCTGGTGAGTGCGTGGAAGCCGATCGGTGTCCGCGATGACGCCGCCGACAGGATGGCCGCGTACTTTTCCCGTCCGGATTTGTCGCTGGCCAGATCGATTGTCCAGCGCCCGTCGGAAGCACACTCGTTGTTGGTGGGCTGGCCTTCCAGCCACACGGAAACGAACGTGGATTCGACAACCAGTTTGGTGATTTTTCCGGTCTGGTGTGTATCGGCCCATGCGCTGCCGGACAGCAGCAGTGCACCGAGCGTGATAGCGAGCTGTTTCATGTCTTCCCTGCAGGCCCGGAGGATCAAGCCCTATATATAGCGCAGCAGGTGCCGGATCTGATGAGCACGAGCATCACCAGTTGCCGCAGATAGCCGCCGATCACCCCGGCCAGCACCCCGGCCGCGATCCGCATGGCCAGCCGGAACCATCGCCCGGTTCGTTCCCGCAGCCAGGGCAGTACCACCGTTACCTGTGCAGCCAGCAGCGACACCACCACATCCATCCCCAGTGCATCGATCAGCGACAGCAGCGGCAGCAGGTCGGGATTGCAGGCCAGTACAAGCAACAACACGCTGCACAGCAGCGCGAAGGCGCGGCGCCCGGTGGGCAGGGTGGTCCAGCGCAGTAAACGATCAATCAGGGGCATGAATCTTCTGCTCCCTTGTCAGAGCGGTGCTCGCAGGCGGTCACTCCGCGCGGACGGGCTGCCGCAGCACGGTCTTCAACCGCGGCGCGTCGGTCCTGCGCGGGTCGCTCAGGTAGATCTCATGATGGGGGCCGGCAAAGGTGTAACCCAGTGCGGGCATCAGTTCGTCGTGCAGATGGGCCAGGGCCGGACCCTCTTCATCGTAGGCGCCTACGTGAAGCGTCTGCAGGCAGAGGCCTTCTTCGAGAATTTCGTGGCGAAGGCTGGCCGGAACGTCGCCCAGTTTCTTCGCCGCCTTGGCGATGGCAGCCTCCGACTGCGCTGGACTGATCCCGTCCGGCGTACGGATCATCACCGTCCACCTCCACTCATCCTTGCGGCGTGCCACAAAGCTCGACGGATCCTCGGCGGTCCAAAGCGCTTCCAGCGGTGGCACCACGTAGTCCTGGCCCCCGGCCTTCAGGGCGAACTTCAGTGCATAGCTCACCGAGTACAGCCATTGCACCGCCTGCAGGTAGGCCGGGGCGGTGTTCGGGTCGCCGCGGCCATCGACCATCAGGTAGGGCAGGGGCGGTACATCGACCGGTACGAACTGGCCGGCGGGCGGGTGATAGAGTGCCCGGTCGCGCTTCTTGAAGTCGATCTTGTCCATCGGGGTCTTCCTCCTGTACCGAGCATCCCATGCCAGGCACCCGTCAGCACGCCTGAACCGATTCAGGTGACTTTGCCGAACGAGGGCGAACGGCCCGCAAACGTCCAAGGCCGGAATGCCGCCCTAGGTCATGCGCCTCGTCACGCCCGCGCGGTGCGACAACGTGTCGCAGCCAGAATCGGGCCTTTCCTGCGCTCGATCAATGTCAATGCCTTTCTTAAATGGTGGGTGACGGCCTAAAATTGAAAGGCTGACTCGACCCACCTCCCTACCTGTCTTCCGGACCGGTGGGACCGGCTTTGGCCGGAACAGGCAGGACGGGGAACGGCATTCCCTCGCAATTGGATCGACCGATGATTCCGTTGAAAACCCTTGGGCGCTGGTTGCGCCCGGGCCTGCTGCTGTCGTTGCTGGTGATGCTCACCGGCTGCGATGCCGTGGCCATCCTCAGTCCGAAGGGCCAGATCGGCCAGGATGAGAAGACCCTGCTGATCACGGCCACCGTGCTCATGCTGCTGGTCGTCATCCCGGTCATCATCATGACCCTGACCTTCGCGTGGAAGTATCGCGCCTCCAACACCAAGGCCCGTTACGAGCCGAAGTGGTCCCACTCGACGGCGATCGAGGTGGTGGTGTGGTCCATTCCCTGCATGATCGTGCTGGTACTGGCGGTCCTGACCTGGCGCTCGTCGCACGCACTGGACCCGTACAAGCCGCTGGATTCGGACGTCAAGCCGGTCACCATCGAGGCGATCTCGCTGGACTGGAAGTGGCTGTTCATCTATCCGGAAGAGAAGGTGGCGGTCGTCAACGAAATCAAGTTCCCGGTCAACACGCCGCTGAACTTCAAGATCACGTCCGATTCGGTGATGAATGCCTTCTTCATCCCGCACCTGGGCAGCATGATCTACTCGATGGCTGCGATGGAGACCAAGCTCCACCTGATCGCCAACGAGACCGGTGAATTCCCGGGCATGTCCTCGCACTACAGTGGCGCAGGCTTCGCCAAGATGCACTTCACCGCCTACTCGGTCACCGATGCCGAATACCGCCAGTGGCTGGACCAGGTCCGTGCCGGTGAGCAGACCCTGGACAAGGCCTCGTTCAAGGCCCTGGGTGAAGCACGCAACGCCGAGTGGTATCCGGTCACCTACTTCGGCAAGACCGAAGAAGGCCTGTTCGACTGGGTCATCGCCAAGCACATGGGCGACAACAAGCATTACGGCATGAAGCACTCGCACGCCGGTGCCGCCGCTGCCGATGCCGCCAGCCATGAAGCGCACGAGGGGCATGCCCCCAGTGACGCGCATGATTCCAAGGAATCGGGTGAAAACCTGGATGCCACCGAACACGAACACGCTGGCCATGCTGGCCACGCGGGTTCGGGAGAATGAACATGTTGGGAAAACTCTCTCTTGAGTCGATCCCCCACGATCCGATCGTGCTGACCACCCTGGTCGGCGCGGTGCTGGGTGGCCTGGGCGTCATGGCCCTGATCACCAAGTTCAAGCTGTGGGGCTATCTGTGGAAGGAGTGGTTCACCTCGGTGGATCACAAGAAGATCGGCGTGATGTACCTCATCGTCGCCTTCGTCATGCTGCTGCGCGGCTTCTCCGACGCGATCATGATGCGTACCCAGCAGGCGCTCGCCGTCGGCGGGTCCGAGGGTTACCTGCCGCCGCACCACTACGACCAGATCTTCACCGCCCACGGCGTGATCATGATCTTCTTCGTGGCGATGCCGCTGATCACCGGTCTGATGAACCTGGCCGTGCCGCTGCAGATCGGTGCGCGCGACGTCGCGTTCCCGTTCGTCAACTCGCTCAGCTTCTGGCTGTTCGTGTCGGGCGCTGTGCTGATCATGCTGTCGCTGTGGATCGGTGAGTTCGCTGCCACCGGCTGGCTGGCGTTCCCGCCGTTGTCGGGCATCGAATACAGTCCAAGCGTCGGCATGGACTACTACATCTGGGGTCTACAGGTCGCAGGCCTGGGTACCACGCTGAGCGGTATCAACTTCTTCATCACCATCCTGAAGATGCGTACCCCCAGCATGAAGCTGATGCAGATGCCGGTGTTCACCTGGACCGCCCTGGTGACCAACGTGCTGATCGTCGCTGCCTTCCCGGTGCTGACCATCACCCTGGTGCTGCTGACCCTGGACCGTTACCTGGGTACGCACTTCTTCACCAATGACGGTGGCGGCAACGCCATGCTGTACATCAACCTGATCTGGATCTGGGGTCACCCGGAGGTGTACATCCTGGTCCTGCCGGCGTTCGGTGTGTTCTCCGAAGTCATCGCGACCTTCTCGCGCAAGGCGCTGTTCGGCTACAAGGGCATGGTCTACGCCACCGCCTGCATCGGCGTGCTGTCGTTCATCGTGTGGCTGCACCACTTCTTCACCATGGGCTCGGGTGCCAACGTCAATGCCTTCTTCGGCATCACGACGATGATCATCTCGATCCCGACCGGCGTGAAGATCTTCAACTGGCTGTTCACCATGTTCCGCGGCCGCGTGCACTTCACCACCCCGGTGCTGTGGACCATCGGCTTCATGGTCACCTTCGTCATCGGCGGCATGACCGGCGTGATGCTGGCGATCCCGGCCATCGACTTCGTGCTGCACAACAGCCTGTTCCTGATCGCCCACTTCCACAACGTCATCATCGGCGGCGTGGTGTTCGGCATGTTCGCCGGCATCACCTACTGGTGGCCGAAGATGTTCGGCTTCCGCCTCAACGAGTTCTGGGGCAAGTGCGCGTTCTGGTGCTGGTTCATCGGCTTCTACGTGACCTTCATGCCGATGTACGTGCTGGGCTTCATGGGCATGACCCGTCGCCTGCAGAGCACCGTCAACCCGGCCTACGAGCCGCTGCTGCTGATCGCCGCCGCAGGTGCCTTCATCGTGGGCGCCGGCATCCTGTGCCAGATCATCCAGGTGGCCGTGTCGATCCGCGACCGCAAGAAGACCGTCGACCTGACCGGCGACCCGTGGGATGCCCGTACGCTGGAGTGGGAAACCTCTTCGCCGCCGGCCTTCTACAACTTCGGCACCCTGCCGGAAGTCACCGAACTGGACGATTTCTGGGAGCGCAAGCAGCGTGGTGAAGCCTGGCCGAAGCCGGCCAAGTACACCGACATCCACATGCCGCGCAACACCGGCACGGGCGTTGTCATCGGTGCCTTCAGCCTGGTGTTCGGCTTCGCGATGATCTGGCACATCTGGTGGCTGGCCATCGTCGGCTTCGTCGGCATGATCGCCACGTTCATCTACCGCACCTTCGACCAGGACGTGGACTACTGGGTCCCGGCCGCCGAGGTGGAACGCATCGAGAACGAACACCGCAAGCACCTGGAAGCCCAGGGCCTGGTGAAGTCGGAGCTGAAGGCATGAGCACCAATACCTCGACCCTGAGCCACGGGCACGCCGCGCATGCGGCGGCCCATGGCCATGACGACCACGAGCACCACGACACCGGCGGCAACACCGTCTTCGGTTTCTGGGTGTACCTGATGAGCGACTGCCTCATCTTCGCCTCGCTGTTCGCCACCTACGTGGTGCTGGCAGGCGGCACCGATGGTGGCCCCACCGCGAAGGACCTGTTCGAGCTGCCGTTCGTGGCATGGGAAACCGCGCTGCTGCTGACCTCCTCGCTGACCTTCGGCCTGGGCA
Source organism: Stenotrophomonas sp. Sm2128 (assembly GCF_030985535.1). NCBI lineage: Bacteria > Pseudomonadati > Pseudomonadota > Gammaproteobacteria > Lysobacterales > Lysobacteraceae > Stenotrophomonas > Stenotrophomonas sp. Sm2128. The sequence goes on along the minus strand of NZ_JAPTFQ010000005.1, from coordinate 80,118 downwards.
TGATCGCCATGCACCGCAAGCAGATGGGCCAGATGTACCTGTGGCTGGGCATCACCTGGCTGCTGGGCTTCGGCTTCATGTGCATGGAAGTGTGGGAGTTCCAGCACCTGATCCACCAGGGCTACGGTCCGGACCGCAGTGCCTTCCTGTCGGCGTTCTTCGCCCTGGTCGGTACCCACGGCCTGCACGTCAGCGCTGGCCTGCTGTGGCTGCTGGTGATGTTCGTGCAGCTGAAGAAGTACGGCCTGACCCCGACCAACAAGACCCGCATGGCGTGCCTGAGCCTGTTCTGGCACTTCCTGGACCTGATCTGGATCGGCGTGTTCTCCGTCGTCTACCTCAATGGAGCGCTGTAATGGCACATGACAACCATGCACACGACCACGGCACCGGCGGCGAAAGCCATGGCACCGTGAAGTCGTACCTGATCGGCTTCGTGCTGGCGGTGGTGCTGACCGTCATCCCGTTCTGGATGGTGATGTCGGGTGATTTCTCGCGCACCGTCAACGGTGTGGTGATCGCGATCACGGCAGTGCTGCAGATGCTGGTCCACCTGGTGTTCTTCCTGCACCTGGACCGTTCTTCGGAAAGCCGCTGGAACGTCAACGCTGCGGCCTTCACCGTGGTGGTGATCGGCATCATCGTGGTCGGTACCCTGTGGGTCATGCACAACATGAACGTGCACATGATGCACTGACGTCCGTGCGACGTTGCCATGCAGAAGGGCCGCCCTCGGGCGGCCTTTTTGTTTGTCGCGCCCACCGGGAATGGCACGCGCAGTGGTAGTGCCGGCCGCTGGCCGGCAGTTGCGGGAAGCCGGCCAGCGGCCGGCTCTACCAGGAGATCCACGCCATGCGTGGATGGGGTCAGAATCCTTGCCTGCAGCAAGGGATCCGACCCCAAAGCCATCGGCCTCATCCCACCTGGCATGGCCGGCTCTACCAGGATCCACGCCATGCGTGGATGGGGTCTCACCCCACCCGGCGCAGGAATTCCTCGGCGTCCATTGGTCGGCCCAGGTGGTAACCCTGCAATTGATCACACCCCAGTTCGCTCAGGTACTCGCGCTGTGCCTGCGTCTCCACACCCTCTGCCACCACCTGCAGCTGCAGGGTGCGCCCCAGCGCGATGATCGACGAGACGATGGCGGCATCCTCTTCATCGCATTCCAGATCGTGCACGAATGCGCGGTCGATCTTCAGTTCGGTGGCGGGCATGCGCTTCAGGTAGAGCAGGCTGGAATAGCCCGTGCCGAAGTCGTCGATGGCAATGTGCACGCCCATCGCGGTCAGGTCGTTGAGAATCGCCAGGCTGGCGTCCACGTCCTTCATCGCCGTGGTCTCGGTGATCTCCAGGGTCAGGCACGCCGGCTCGATGCGGTGCCGTTGCAGCACTTCGCGCACACTGTCCAGCAGCGCCGGCGAGGCGAACTGCAACGGTGACAGGTTTACCGCCATCGACCATTCGGAATGTCCGGCATCGTGCCACGCGCGCAGCTGTGCACAGGCACGGTCCAGTACCCAGTCACCGATCGGCAGGATCAGACCGCTGCGTTCGGCGATGGGAATGAACACATCCGGCGCCAGCAGGCCCAGCTCGGGATGCTGCCAGCGCAGCAGCGCTTCGGCGCCGGTGGCCGGTGCGCCGGCGGCAGGGAACTTGGGCTGGTAGTGCAGCACCAGCTCGTCGCGGGCGATGGCCTTGCGCAGGTCCTGCAGCAGGCGCAGCTGGCGGTTGGCACTGAGCTGCATCGAGGGGGTGAAGAACGTATAGCCGTTCCGGCCGGTCTCCTTGGTGTGGTACATCGCTGCATCGGCGTGTGCCATCAGCTCACGCTCGTTGCCGGCATCAGCCGGATACAGGGCGATGCCCAGGCTGGCGCTGACCTGCAGCTCGGCTGCATCCAGCAGGAACGGTTCGCCCGCCGCCGCGATGATCCGCTCGGCGACCACCACTGCATCGTCGGGAACATCGATGGCCAGCACGATCACGAACTCGTCGCCGCCGAGGCGGGCGAAGGTGTCCTGTGGCCGCAGCAGGCCGCCGATACGCTGCGCCACCGCCACCAGCAGGCGATCTCCCAGCTGGTGTCCGTACGCATCATTGACCGCCTTGAAGCCGTCCAGGTCGCAGAACATCACCGCCACCGCCTGGTTGCGCCGCCGCGCCTTCTCGATGGCCTGCTCGATGCGGTCCTGCAGCAGCATGCGGTTGGGCAGCTGGGTCAGCGGGTCGTGCAGGGCGGCCTGGATCAGCCTGTCGTTGGCGTGTGCCAGTGAATCGGCCAGCAGCCCGGTGCGCACGCGCATCTGCCGGTCGAACAGCGAGGCCACCAGGGCGATGCCCAGGGTCGCCACCGTGGTGACGATCACCAGCACCGCCAGCCAACGCGTGTCGATGCCGCCGCTGCCGACCGCGCCGCAGATGCTGCCCTCCGGGAAGCGCGCCGCGGCCATGCCGGTGTAGTGCATGCCGACGATGGCCAGGCCCATCACCAGTGAGGCGAGCAGGCGCAGGCGCGTGGTGTTGCGCTGCTCGGCACGCAGGCGGAAGGCAATCCACAGCGCCGCACCGGCGGCGCCGATGGCAACCGCGATGGAGGCAGCGAACCAGCCCGGGTGATAGTCGATGCCCGGCTGCATGCGCATCGCGGCCATGCCCAGGTAGTGCATGGTGGCAATGCCCAGGCCCATCAGCACGGCGCCGGCCAGCAGACGTCGCCAGGGCAGGCTGGACCGCGACACCAGCCACAGCGCATAGGCCGAGGCGCCGATCGACACGGCCAGCGAGTACAGGGTGATGCCGAGGTCGTAGCCGACCGGAATCGGCAGGTCGAAGGCCAGCATGCCGATGAAATGCATCGACCAGATACCCAGGCCCATCGCCGCCGCGCCGCCGGCCAGCCACCAGCGGGCCACGCGGCCCTCGGCGGTGGCCAGGCGGCCGGCCATGTCCAGCGCCGTGTACGAAGCAAGAATGGCCACCAGCAGGGAGATGGCGACCAGGCTCTGACTGTAACTGCCAGTCATGTTGAATCCAGAGGGGGAGGGAGGGGGCGCCCGCAAGGCGCACGCCCGCGACAGCTATCGGCGCGGGCAGGCGGGACTTGAGCGGTCGCAGCACCTGCGACCCGGCTCGGCTATCCTGCCACGCCTGTTCCCGTTGCTGGAAATCATCCGATGGCCAAAGCCCGCACCGCCTACGTCTGCAATGAATGCGGCGCCGAATTCAGCAAGTGGCAGGGCCAGTGCACCGAGTGCAACGCCTGGAACTCGCTGTCGGAAATCGTGCTGGAGAGCGCGCCGGGCGGGTTGGGCGGGCAAGATCGATCCGCCGAAGATCACCGCGCTGAAGGACGTGGAGCAGACCGAGCACCGCCGGGTCAGCACCGGCATCGGCGAGTTCGACCGTGTGCTCGGCGGTGGCCTGGTCGAGGGCGCGGTGGTGCTGGTCGGCGGTGACCCGGGCATCGGCAAGTCGACCCTGCTGCTGCAGGCAGTGGCGAAGATGGCGGCCGAACTGCCGGTGCTGTACGTCACCGGCGAGGAGTCGCTGGCGCAGGTGGCCGGCCGTGCGCACCGGCTGGAGCTGCCACTGGATGGGGTCAACGCGCTGGCCGAGACCGGCGTCGAGTCGATCCTGCAGCATGCCTCCAGGGCGGGCCCGCGGCTGATCGTGGCCGATTCGGTGCAGACCCTGTGGACCGAGAGCCTGACCGCCGCGCCGGGTTCGGTCAGCCAGGTGCGCGAGAGCGCGGCGCGGCTGGTGCGTTTCGCCAAGGAGACCGGCACCGCCGTGTTCCTGGTCGGCCACGTGACCAAGGAGGGCGGCATCGCCGGCCCGCGCGTGCTCGAACACATGGTCGATGCGGTGCTGTACTTCGAAGGCGAGAGCGGCAGCCGCTTCCGTTTGCTGCGCGCGTTCAAGAACCGCTTCGGTGCGGTTAACGAACTCGGCGTGTTCGCGATGGGGGACAAGGGCCTGAAGGAAGTCTCCAATCCATCGGCCATCTTCCTGTCCGGCGGCAGCACCCATCAGCCGGGCAGCTGCGTGATGGTCACCCGCGAGGGCACGAGGCCCCTGCTGGTGGAGGTGCAGGCACTGGTCGATGCATCGCCGCTGTCGAACCCGCGCCGTGTCGCGGTCGGCCTGGAGCAGAACCGCCTGGCCATGTTGCTGGCCGTGCTGCACCGTCACGGCGGCGTGCTGGTCGGCGACCAGGACGTGTTCGTCAATGTGGTCGGGGGTATCCGCGTACAGGAGACCGCGGCCGACCTGCCGGTGCTGCTGGCGGTGCTGTCCTCGCTGCAGGACCGGCCGCTGGCGGAAAAGACGATTGCCTTTGGCGAGGTTGGCCTGTCCGGCGAGATCCGCCCGGTGCCCAACGGCGAGGACCGCCTGCGCGAGGCGGCCACCCATGGTTTCAAGCGCGCCATCGTGCCCAAGGCCAACGCGCCCAAGGGCGGTTCGGTGAAGGGCATGGAAGTGATCGCGGTGGAGCGCCTGTCCGAGGCTATCGACGCGGCGTGATGCGCGCGGCCCTGCCTCTACAAACGTCGTATACGGCAACGGTCAGCCTGCCTGTGCTAGTTTTTCCCGCTCGACGAAGGCGCCCTCTGGCGTCTTTCCGTGCCCAGGAGTAAACGATTACATGCAGGACACCACGCTCACCGCCCCCAACGCCGAAATCCGTCGCGCAGGGGTCGATCTCAATGGACTGATGACGGTGCTGGGCAAGCACCTGTATTCCACCCCGGTGGTGGCGCTGCGTGAGCTGGTGCAGAACGCGCATGACTCGATCATCCGTCGCCGCATCGAGCAGCCCGGCATCGAAGTGCCGTCGCGCATCTCGGTGCAGGTCGATGCCGCTGCCGGCGTGCTGCGCATCACCGATACCGGTGCCGGCCTGACCCGCCAGGAAATCCATGACTACCTGGCTACCGTGGGCGTCGGCTACACCCGGGGCCTGCGCCAGGGCGGGGAGGACGATGAAGGCCTGATCGGCATGTTCGGCCTCGGGTTCCTGTCGGCCTTCGTGCTGGCGCGCAGGGTCAGCGTGCGTACCACCTCGTACCAGACGCCGGAACTGGGTCATCTGTACGTGTCCAGCAATGCCGAGCAGTACACCGTCAGTGAAGTGCCGGCACGTGCGGTCGGTACCGAAGTGGAACTGGAGTTGCATCCGGACTTCCTGCCGCTGGCCAACGAGGCGCGCCTGCACGAGGTGCTGGGCCGCTATTGCGCGCTGCTGTCCGAGCCGATCTTCATCGGTGCTGCGGCCGAGGCGCTCAACCCCGAGCCGCCGCCGTGGCGCAGCCAGGGTGACGTCGTCGTGCATCCGGTACAGGCGCGTCGCCAGGCGCTGCAGTTCGCTGCGCGCTTCGAGCACGATTTCGAGCCGATCGTCACCGTGCCACTGCGCGCGGATGGCGACAGCGATGCCACCGGCCTGTTGTGGGTCCAGGACGGCGCTACCTACGGCACCAGTGACAACCGCAATCTTTCGGTGTTCGTGCGCGGCATGCTGCTGGATGACGATGCGCGCGACCTGCTGCCGCCGTGGGCCGGTTTCATCGGCGGGGTGATCGAATCCTCGCGGCTGACGCCCACCGCCAGCCGCGAAGACCTGCAGCGCGATGACCAGTACCGGGCCGTGCAGCACGCGCTGCTGGAGGCGCTGATTGATGGCCTGGCCGACGTCGCACGGCAGCAGCCGGAAGCCTGGCGACGCGTTCTCACGCGCCATAATGAGGCCTTGCTGGGCGCGGCGCTGTGCGATGACCGCCTGTTCGACCTGCTGTTGGAGCACGTGCGCGTGCCGACTTCGCAGGGCGACCTGCCGGCCAGTGCGCTGCCGGCGCGTGGTGCCGTGCATGTGATTCTCGACAATGGCGGTGGCTTCGAGGAGATGCTGTTCCGCGCGATGGGGGTACCGGTCGCGCATGGCCACCGCTATGCAGTCGTGCCGTTCCTGCGTCGCTGGGCCCAGGCCAAGGGCCTGCGCCTGGTTGAACTGGGGACCGAGCAGGGTAACCGTGCACTGTTCCGAAGCGATGACAGCCTCGACGAGGCGCAACTGGCATGGCTGCGCGAGCAGCTGGGCGACGGCGAACAGTTGCTGCCGGCACGCTTCAGCCCCGAGTCGCTGCCGGTGGTGGTGGTGCCCGACCGCGAAGCCGAGCTGAAGCAGCGCCTGGAAGACGACGAGAACGACAAGCGCGTGTCGATGGCCGCGCTGCGCCTGGCCCGGCAGTTCACCGCACGCATCGAGTCGCGCGCGCCGTCGCGGCTGTATCTCAATCTCGACAACCCGGCAGTGCAGGCGCTGCTGCGCGCCCAGCGCGAGGGGCATCCACAGGCCGAAGCCGCAGCCCGTCTGCTGCGCTCACTGAAGATCATCGTCGCCGCGCAGGGCCGCCCGCTGGCACACGCGAACGCTACGCCCGGCCCGGATCTCAACGGCGCCTTTACCGATATTGCCGGTGCCCTGCAGCAGATGCTGCGCTGAGCACCGTACCTTCTCATCCAGCCTTCGCTAGACAGGAGCACTTACCCCATGGACATCTGGAACTGGGTCGAAAAACTGCAGGGTGACCTGCGCCAGGCCGGCCAGGCGCAGAACGCGCACCTGCTGAACCGTCTCGCCGACGAGGTGAGTGAACTGCAGATCGACCGCGTCGATGCATTGCTGCCCGAAGCGCGTGCGCTGGGCAAGGCACTGGACAACCCGTGGGTCGACGTCTATGTCGGCCACTGGGCGCTGCGCAACCGCGTCGGCAACCGCGTCGAAGGCGAGAGCGCGCTGGGCGAAGCGGTGGCGCTGTTCGAACGTGCGCACCGTGATGACACGCTGGAATGCCCGCAGTCGATCTGCGTGACCCAGGATCTGGCTGCCTGCTATGGCAACATCGATGGCCCGGGCTGGGTGCCCGAGCGCATCGAAGTCTGCGATGAAACACTGGGTCGCATCGATCCGAGCTGGGCCTGTTTCCAGTGCCTGAGCTGCGAGAAGGCCGATGCGCTGCTCGATGATGGTCGTGGCCAGGCGGCGCTGGATTACCTGCAGGCGCAGGCCGATGCCGTGGAGGCCTGTGGCAAGGAAGTGTTCGACAGCTTCCCGGAGATGCAGATCAAGATCCTGCTGGGAATGGGCCGTGCCGATGAGGCACTGGCGCTGATCGAAAAGCGGGAGGCCGAAGTTGCTGCGTCCGGAGAGTACGAACCGGCCAACTGCACGGTGCCGCGCCGCCTGTCCAAGGCCTGGGCGCTGGCCCAGCTGGGCCGCGACGAAGAGGCGCTGCAGCAGCTGGTGCCGTGGAGCGAGCTGACTCCGAACTACTGGCGGTTGTGGGCGAACACCGCCGCCGCGCTGTGCCAGCGGGATCCTGCGCGCAACACCTGGGATCTGGGCACGCGCTTCAACACGATCATCGAGCACTTTGCCCGGGTCGGATCGCATCGCCTGCTGATCGAAGTGGCAGCGCTGAGCCTGGAGCTGGCGCTGCAGCGTGGCGCGCGCTGGGTGGCACTGCGGCAGCTGGAACTGGCCCGCACCCATCTGGCGCAGCTGCGCCAGGATCGTGGTGCTGCGGCGCTGGTGGCCGGCCTGGCCGCGCGCATCGACGCGTTGCCGGATGTCGCACCGCTGCCGGTGCCGGCGGGCGAGCTGCTGGCATGGCTGGACGCGCAGGGCGAACAGAACCAGTCGCGCGATCCCGAGCGCGAAGCGCAGTGGTTGCTGCAGGCGCATGCCGAGCTGCCCGATGACGAGGCGCTGGCCGAGATGGCGGCCAGCGCACTCAATGCCTGCGGCGCGCAGCCCGAGGCGCGCGCGCTGCTGTGGCGGTTCATACGCGGCCATGCGCAGTACGATGGTCCCGCGGCCTACACGCTGATGCGCTGGCTGGCCGAGCAGGGCGACGACGATGGCCTGCGCCAGCTGGCCGATCTCTACCGTGGCAGCGTGCCGGTGTTCGCGCACTGGTGCGAGGTGCAGCGTGCACGCCGCGTGTCCGACTGGCCGGCGCTGGAGCAGGCGGCCCGATCCCTGCTGGAGCTGTCTCCGGGCTCGCACGGCGCGCGCGGCACGCTGGCGCGCATGTACATGGAAACCGGCCGCTTCAGCGAAGCACAGGCCTGCTATGCGCAGCTGGTTGAATTGCTGGAAGAGCCGAATGCCGCGCATTGGGACCACATGAGTGCCGCCAGCGCGGCGCGGGATTGGGACGCCGTGCGTCGCTCGGCGAAGGCGATCGGCATGGAGCTGTCCAGCCAGGAAGGCGTGGTCGAAGAGCCGTGGGGCTGGGTGATCATCCGCAGCGAAGAGAACGGTGAGCCGATGGAGTACTACGCCCGTCGCAGCGGGCCGGTGACCGCGCGCATCGTCGAGAACGCGCCGTCCAACCGCGCCCAGCAGGTGGGCGACTGGGTGGTGTTCGATGCCGCGCTGGTGCATCCGGCACCCGAGGAGGAGGAAGCACGCGAGCATTTCATCCCGACCTATGCGCAGGTGCATGTGCTGGAACGCGGCGGCTTCGCCCGCAGCTGGATGATCGATGGCGCGCACCCGGGCGAAGAGGCCTGGAACGTCTTCGTCGAGGCGGCCGAAGCACAGGGTTGGAAGGTGTGGTCGCACAGCCGCCCGGACTACACCGTCACCGACCCCGATGTGGAAGACGGCACGCTGCCCGGCCTGCTGTTCACCGTGGCCCAGCCGCAGGACCATGCACCGCTGGCGCTGCACCGCTTCCTCCAGCAGCAGACCGCGACGTGGCCGCATCCGCATTGCTGGCTGCGCCTGGCCGAAGCCTGCGACCAGGATCGCCAGCCGCACCTGGACGTGATCGAGCGTTACGGGTTGTAAGCCGGGTATCGGGTAGTGCCGGCCGCTGGCCGGCAGCACCGGGATATCCTGTAGTGCCGGTCAGCTGCCGGCACTACCTCAAGGAGAAATACATGCGAAATACAGGGATGTTCGTGATCGCCGGGCTGCTGCTGGCCCCCACCGTGCAGGCTGCTCCCGCCTGCCGGGAGCCTGCGGCTGTGGCCCGCGCCTTCTACGAGGCGACGACCGGCAACGGTGATCTGCTGGATCCGCCGGCCGCGCTGGTCAGCGCGGCCTTCGGCAAGGCGCTGCGTGATGAGCGTGCCTGCCAGCAGCGCGAGGAGGGCATCTGTACGATCGATTCCGATCCGTGGCTGGATGCGCAGGATGGCGACATCGACAGCCCCGTGCGTTACAGCTGGAAAGAGGCCTCGGCGACCACTGGCCAGGTAGAAATGCGCTATTTGGTCTGGAAAAAGGCCTACGTGACCCGGTTGCCGATGGTGCGCCAGGGCCAGGGCTGCTGGCAGGTCGATGACATCCTCACCAACAGCGGCCGTTCGGTGCGGAAGATCCTGGCGCAGCCGGTGCCCTGACCGGCGGCAGCATCCACGCAGGGTGCGGTCCAGTTGCCGGCCAGCGGCCGGCACTACCAGGTGATGTTGGGTGGGGGCCGACCGTTGGTCGGCACGCTTCTATCGCGTATGCCCGAACACCAGTTCGATCACGAACTGGCTGCCGAAGAAGGCTAGCAGCAGCAACAGCATTGCCGCCAGCGTCCAGTGCACCGCCTTCATGCCGCGCCAGCCGTAGCGGCGGCGGCCGACCAGCAGCACGCCGAACACGACCCACGACAGCACGCTCAGCACAGTCTTGTGCACCAGCTTCTGTGCCAGCAGGTCATCGACGAACAGCACACCGGTGACCAGGGTCAGGGTCAGCAGCGCGAAGCCGACGGTGATCACCCGGAACAGCAGTGATTCCAGGTCGGCCAGCGGCGGCAGCGCCCGCAGCCACGGCCGGAACTCGCGGCGACGCAGTGCGCGTTCCTGCAGCCACAGCATGATTGCCAGCAGCGCGGCGATGCTCAGCGTGGCGTAGGCCAGCAGCGCCAGCCAGGCGTGGCTGGCCAGGCGCCAGCCCAGCACTTTGCTCGGTTCGTGGCCGTAGCCGTGGTAGGCCAGCAGCAGCACGGCAGCCAGCGGGAACACCACCACGCCCAGCGCCGACATCCGCCCGCGTGCGCCGACCAGCGAGGTCAGCCAGGCCATGCCCAGGCCGACCAGCGACAGCGCGGCGAAGAAGTGCATGTCCGGCCCGCCGTTGGTGCGCATCGCCACCATCACGTGGTAGCCGCCGTGCAGCAGCATCGCCGGCAGGGCGGGCCACAGCCAGGCGGGGGAGCCGGTGCTTTCATCGCGGCCAAGCGCACGCACCAGCAGGGCGCTGGCGGCCAGGTAGAGCAGGGCGGCGATGAGAACGATTAACATCGTTGCAGTTTCGCATACCCCTGCGGTGGTGGCGACGGCCCCGTGGTCGCAGCCCGGGGAGGGGAGCGGACCCGTTATACTGTCTGCCTTATTGTCCCCCGCTTTCAGACAGGTTGCGCCGCATGTTCGAGTCCCTGACCCAGCGCCTTTCCGGCACCATCGAGCGCCTGCGTGGCCGTGGCCGCCTGACCGAGGAGAACATCCGCGAGGCGACCCGCGAAGTGCGCATCGCGCTGCTCGAAGCCGACGTTGCGCTGCCGGTGGTGCAGGCCCTGATCGAGCGCATCAAGGTACGAGCGGTCGGCCAGGAAGTGCTGAAGTCGCTGACCCCGGGCCAGGCGCTGATCAAGGTCGTGCGCGACGAGCTGACCGCGGTGATGGGCGCCGAAGCCAGCGACCTGAGCCTCAATGTGCCCGCGCCGGCCATCATCCTGATGGCGGGCCTGCAGGGCGCCGGCAAGACCACCACGGTAGGCAAGCTGGCCAAGCACCTGAAGGAAAAGCGCAAGAAGAAGGTGATGGTGGTCTCGGCCGACGTCTACCGTCCGGCCGCGATCGAGCAGCTGAAGACCCTGGCCGAGCAGGTCGGCGTGCTGTTCTTCCCGTCCAGTGCCGACCAGAAGCCGGAAGCCATCGTCCGTGCCGCCATCGACGACGCGCGCAAGTCGTTCGTCGACGTGCTGCTGGTCGATACCGCCGGCCGCCTGGCCATCGACGAAGCGATGATGGCCGAGATCAAGGCCCTGCACGCTGCGGTGAACCCGGCCGAAACCCTGTTCGTGGTCGACGCCATGACCGGCCAGGACGCGGCCAACACCGCCAAGGCCTTCGGCGACGCCCTGCCGCTGACCGGCGTGGTGCTGACCAAGACCGACGGTGACGCCCGTGGCGGTGCCGCGCTGAGCGTGCGCTACATCACCGGCAAGCCGATCAAGTTCGTCGGCGTCAGCGAAAAGCCGGAAGGCCTGGACGTGTTCCACCCGGACCGTATCGCCAGCCGCATCCTCGACATGGGCGACGTGCTGTCGCTGGTCGAGCAGGTCGAGCAGCAGGTCGACAAGGACAAGGCGGCCAAGCTGGCCGAGAAGGTCGCCAAGGGCAAGAAGTTCGACCTGAACGACATGCGTGACCAGCTCGAGCAGATGCAGAACATGGGCGGCATCGGCGGCCTGATGGACAAGCTGCCGGGCCTGGGCAACATCCCCGACCATCTGAAGCAGCAGGTCAGCCAGGGCAAGGAAGTGCCGCGCATGATCGCCATCATCAGCTCGATGACCAAGAAGGAACGGCGCAACCCGAACCTGCTGAACGGCTCGCGCCGCGCGCGCATCGCCAAGGGCTCGGGCGTGACGCCGGCTGACGTCAACAAGCTGATGAAGCAGTACATGCAGATGGAAAAGATGATGAGCAAGATGGCCGGCGGCGGCATGAAGGGCATGTTGCGCAGCATGAAGGGCATGATGGGCGCCATGGGCGGCCGCGGCATGCCGTTCCGTTGATGCAGCGACGGGGCTGGCGCGCATTGCGACGCGGGCCCGGTCACAATGACTGGCGTATGCTGGATGGCGACTTCTCCAACAGGTATGTCGCGTGAATGCATCGCCGATTCTTGAACGCGCCGACACCTTCTGTCGGCGTTTTTCATTGCAGCTTCCGATCCTGCTGGCACCGATGGCCGGTGCCTGCCCGGTGCCGCTGTCGGCCGCGCTGGCCAATGCCGGCAGCATGGGCGCGATGGGTGCGGTGCTGTCCTCTTCGGCCGATATCGGTCGCTGGATGGACGATTTCCGCGCCGCTTCGACCGGCCCGGCGCAGGTGAACCTGTGGGTGCCGGATCCGGTGCCGACCCGTGACGTTGCCGCCGAGGCTGCCAGCCGCGCCTTCCTGGCGCAGTGGGGCCCGGACGTGCCGGCCAGCGCCGCCGATGCCACGCCCGCCGACTTCGAAGAACAGTTCGCCGCACTGCTGGCCGCACGCCCGGCGGTGGCCTCGACCATCATGGGTGTGTTGCTGCCGCGCCACGTGCAGCAGTTGAAGGATGCTGGCATTGCCTGGATCGCCTGCGCGACCACCTTGTCCGAAGCGCGTGCAGCACAGGACGCCGGTGCCGATGCGGTGGTGGCGCAGGGCATGGAAGCGGGCGGCCATCGCGGTGCGTTCGATCCGGCGATGGCCGAGCGCCAGCTGGTCGGCCTGTTCGCGCTGCTGCCGCGCCTGGCCGATCACCTGCAGATCCCGGTGATTGCCGCCGGCGGTATCGCCGATGGCCGCGGTATCGCGGCCGCGCTCACGCTGGGGGCCAGCGCGGTGCAGATCGGCACCGCGTTCCTGCGCACGCCCGAAGCCGCGATCGCCTCGGCGTGGGCCGATGGGCTGGCCGCCAGCGAACCGGAAGACACCTGGCCGACCCGCGCCTTCAGCGGCCGCCTGGGCCGCGGCCTGGCGACACCCTATGTACGCGCCGCCGCTGCGGAAGGCGCCCCGCCGCCACGCCCGTACCCGGTGCAGCGCGGGCTGACCGCGCCGATGCGCAAGCAGGCCGCGCAGGAAAACCGCCTGGCGGCGATGCAGGCCTGGGCCGGACAGTCGGCGTGGATGGCGCCGGCACAGCCGGCCGCCGACGTGCTGCGCGGCATGTGGAGCCAGGCGCAGGCGCTGCTGCGATGACGGTGACCTGCAACGGCCTGCCGGCACAGGTCGAGGATCTGCTGCCGGCGCTGGTCAACTACGGCCATTTCACCTCGCTGCAGGTGCGCGGCCACGCGGTGCAGGGACTGGACCTGCATCTGGAGCGGCTGTCACAGGCGACGCGTGAACTGTTCGGCAGCGAGCTGGATACGGTGCAGGTACAGACCTGGATGGCACAGGCCCTGCAACAGGCCGGCCTGGCCGATGCCTCGCTGCGGGTGACGGTGTACTCGCGGCGGTTCGATTTCCGCAACCCGCTGGCGGCGGTGCCGGTGGACGTGCTGGTGGCAGTATCAGCGTCCGTGGCCCTGGTCGCGCCCAAGCGCGTGTGCAGCGTGGTCTGGCAGCGCGAAATGCCGCAGATCAAGCACGTGGGCACGTTTGGCCTGTTCGCCGAGCGCCGCGCGGCGATGGCCGAAGGATTCGACGATGTGCTGTTCGTGACCGCTGATGGCGATGTGAGTGAAGGAAGCACCTGGAACCTGGCCGTGCACGATGGTGAACGGCTGCTCTGGCCGCAGGCGCCGGCCCTGCGCGGTACGGCCGAAGCGCTGCTGAAGCGGCATTGGCCCGATGCGCAGTTGACGCGGCCGTTGGCGCTGGCTGAACTGGGCAGTGTGAAGGCCGCTTTTGCCTGCAACGCCAGCGGCCTGTGGGCGCTGGAGGCCATCGACGGGCAACTCCTGCCAAGCTCGCAGGCGCTGGCTGAACAGGGCAGGGCGGTGCTGGCGGCGGTGGCTTGGCAGGGGCTGGGGTCAGATCCCTTTTGCGCCGCAAAAGGAATCTGACCCCAAGCGGCCCCCCGGGGTTGGCTCGGCCGGGCTCTGCCGCTATAATCGCCCGCTTACCTCGCCATCCTGGCGACTGGGCAATAGGAAAAACACCATGGTCAAGATTCGACTGACCCGCGGCGGCGCCAAGAAGCGTCCGTTCTACCACATCATCGTCACCGACGTGCGCAGCGCGCGCGACGGCCGCAACATCGAGCGCGTTGGTTTCTACAACCCGGTCGCCCAGGGCGGCGAGAAGCGCATCGAGCTGGACCTGGCCCGCGTTGACCATTGGGTCAAGAACGGCGCCCAGCCGACCGACAAGGTCCGCAACCTGATCAAGGAAGCGACCAAGTCCCAGGCCGCTGCGGCCTGATCCTGACGGGCCACGCTTCGGCGTGGCCCTCTTGGTTGAAGCAGATGAAAGATATCGAGCGCCGCATCCTGCTGGGCAGGGTTGTCGGCGCTTTTGGTGTGCGCGGCGAGATCAAGCTCGAGTCCTGGACCGAGCCACGTTCCGCCATTTTCCGTTACCAGCCGTGGATCGTGCGCAGCCCGTCCGGCGTGGAAACCACGATTGAAGGTGTGCGTGGCCGCGACAGTGGCAAGCACCTGGTCGCCCGGTTCCCCGGCGTCGAGGACCGCGATACCGTCGAAGCGATGCGCGGCACCGAGATCTACGTGGCCCGCAGTGGCCTGCCACCGCCGAAGCCCGATGAGTATTACTGGGTGGACCTGGAAGGCCTGGACGTGAAGACCACCGAGGGCGTTGCCCTGGGCCAGGTCTCGCACCTGTTCAGCACCGGCGCCAACGACGTGGTGGTGGTCCGGGGTGACCGCGAGCGGATGATCCCGTTCGTGCAGCCGGACTTCGTCAAGTCGGTCGATTTCGAGGCCAACCTGGTCGTGGTCGACTGGGATCCCGAGTTCTGAGTGTGAGCATGCGTTTCGACGTCATCACCCTGTTCCCCGAGTTCCTCGCCCAGTCCGCTGGACTGGGCGTGGTCGGGCGCGCCCAGGAGAAGGGATTGTTCAGCCTGCATGGCTGGAATCCCCGTGATTACGCCGAAGGCAACTACCGCCGGGTGGACGACCGTCCGTTCGGTGGCGGCCCGGGCATGGTGATGCTGATCGAACCGTTGCAGGCCTGCCTGCAGGCGATCCGCGATGCTGATCCGACCCCGGCGCGGGTGATCCATCTCAGCCCGCAGGGGGCGCCGTTGACCCAGGCCAAGGTGCGGGAACTGGCGGCATTGCCGCGCATGGTCCTGCTCTGTGGCCGCTACGAGGGCATCGACGAGCGTTTCCTGGAAGCCAATGTCGACGAGGAAATCTCCCTCGGCGACTACGTGCTGTCGGGTGGCGAGCTGGGTGCGGCGGTCATCATCGACGCCGTGGCCCGCCTGCAGGACGGTGCCCTGAATGACGCTGAATCAGCGGCCCAGGACAGCTTCGAAGGTGATCTGGGCCTGCTCGACTGCCCGCACTACAGCCAGCCGGCCCAGCACCCTCTGGGCGACGTGCCGGACGTGCTGCGCTCAGGCAACCATGCGGCCATCGCCGCGTGGCGCCGCCAGCAGTCGCTGGTCCGTACCGCCCAGCGGCGTCCGGACCTGCTGGATGAACAGGCGCTGGGCAAGGCCGACCGCGCGCTGCTGGAACAGGGCCGTCAGGCCCAGAAACAGAAGGCCGACCCCTAGCGCAGGGCCGGCTTTATCGGCTATCATGGCCAATTACCGCCAGCCTAGGCCGGCGCGCGCAGTACCCACAACAAACGTGCAGCACAGTCCGGTGACTGCATGAGCCCACGTTGTCTACATGACACGCCCACCCGAACAAGAATCGGTGTAACCCATGAGCAAGCTGAACAAGTCCATCGTCGCGGAATTCGAATCCGCCCAGATCACCCGTGAACTGCCGAAGTTCAGCCAGGGCGACACCGTTGTCGTCAACGTGAAGGTGAAGGAAGGCAGCCGCGAGCGCGTGCAGGCCTACGAAGGCGTCGTCATCGCCACCAAGAACGCCGGCCTGAACTCCTCGTTCACCGTGCGCAAGATCTCGCACGGCTACGGCGTCGAGCGCGTGTTCCAGACCCACAGCGCCATCATCGACTCGGTCGAAGTGAAGCGTCGTGGTAAGGTCCGCGCCGGCAAGCTGTACTACCTGCGTGGCCTGGAAGGCAAGGCTGCCCGCATCAAGGAAGACCTGGCTGCCGCTGCTGCCGCCAAGGCTGCCCGTCTGGCCGAAAAGGCCTGATAAACAACTTCGGTTGTTGCCGCGACGGCCACCTTCGGGTGGCCGTTTGCGTTTCCGGCATCGCATCGGCCACGATCAGGTGATGAACGACATCAACCCGCGCTATCCCGCCGTGATCCAGTCGGCGTTGCGCTTCCTCGACGGCAAGGGACTAGCGCGTGTGCAGTCGGCGCCGTTGCTGCATCGCCTGCTGTGGCGCATGGGCATCGCACTGCCACCGCCGATCCTGGCCGGCTTCGGTACCAATGCGCTGGTGCAGGGCCTGTTGTTCGGGCTGTTCTGGACCGCGCTGATGTGGCTGATGCTGTGGCAGGGCAGTGAGCGTCCGCTGGCGCTGCTGCTGGTGGCCGGGCTGTTGGCCGGAGCGCTGTTCGGCATGGTGATGGCGGCGCTGATGCGCTCGCTGCGCCGGCACCGCAAGCTGCCGGAGTGGCGCCAGTTCCGCGCGGGGCAGGCGGACTGAGCCGATGGCGCACTGCGCCGTGACCGCCCGGCACGGGCCGCGGTAGGCTGCAGTGTCATCCCGATGGACGTGCCGTGCGATGCCTGCCAAGCGAACCGCACCTTCCGCTGCGCCCAAGCTGTTGTCAGGCGGCAATCCGCAGATCGCCAAGGGCGAGGGCGATGCCACGGTACAGGCGTATATCGCGGCGATGCCGGACTGGAAGCGGCCGATCGGCGCACGGCTGGATGCGCTGGTCGAACAGGCCGTACCCGGGGTGCACAAGGCGGTGAAGTGGAACTCGCCGATGTATGCGGTGGCCGCGGGCGAAGGCTGGTTTCTCAGCTTCCATTGCTTCACCCGCTATATCAAGGTGGCGTTCTTCCGCGGCGCTGCGCTGAAACCGGTGCCGCCGGAGCCGTCCAGGAGTGCCGATACGCGCTACCTGCACATTGCCCAGGATGGCGTACTGGATGAAGCCCGGTTTCTTGACTGGGTGCGCCAGGCCGCGGCATTGCCCGGCGAACACATGTAAGCCCACCGTTCTGATCTCCTTGCCGACGAGAGCCGCCGATGGCCACGCATGCACCCAACCCGGCCGATGCCGGAACCCCGGCCGCCGAACTGATCGATGCGCGCATCGCTGAACTGGGCGACTGGCGTGGCGAAGCGCTGGCACGCGTGCGTGCGTTGATCCATGAAGCGCTGCCCGACGTGCAGGAAACCTGGAAATGGCGGGGTACACCGGTGTGGGAGCACAACGGCATCCTGTGCACCGGCGAGACCTACAAGCAGGCGGTGAAGCTGACGTTTGCCAATGGCGCGGCGCTGGCCGATCCGAAGGGACTGTTCAACGCCAGCCTGGAGGGGAACACGCGGCGCGCGATCGATATCCATGAAGGCGCGATGCCGGATGCCGCCGCGTTCAAGGCGCTGATGCGCGCGGCGGCGACGTTCAACGCGGCGAAGAAGAAGCGGTAGAGTCGGCCGCTGGCCGGCTGTTCCGCGATGCTGCTGGAGAGGTGTGAGGTTGCCGGCCAGCGGCCGGCACTACCGCAGCGGTGCGGCATCCGGGTCGGCCACCGGCGACGGCGGGCAGGCCGGAATTTCCGACGGCGTGGCCAGTTCCTCGGCGTGCGAGGGCTTGCCCATCATCTTCGCCTTGCGCCAGCCGCCCCAGCGGTAGTACGCCAACGACAGCAGCATCGACACCAGCGAGCTGACCGGGAAACTCCACCAGATCGCATCGGCGCCCCAATACGGCTGCAGCAGCTCGGCGAACGGCACGCGCACGCCCCACAGCGAACCAGCCAGGATCAGCAGCGGCGGGATCACCGCGCCGGTGGAGCGCACCACGCCGGAGATCACGAAGCTGACGCCGAAGAAGAGGAACGAGCCGATCACCACGTGGTTGAGGTGACGGGCAATGTCCAGCGCCTGGCTGGCCGGCGGCAGGAACAGGGCCAGCAGCTGGCGATCGAACAGGACCAGTGGCAGGATCAGCGCGCCGGTCAGCAGGAAATTGAACAGCACGCCCTGGCGTGCGGTGCCGCGTACGCGGTCCCAGCGCTGTGCACCGACGTTCTGCGCCGCCATCGAAGAGCACGCCGCGCCGATCGCCATCGCCGGCATCTGCAGGTAGTTCCACAGCTGCAGGGAAGCGCCGTAACCGGCGGCGGTGTCGGTGCCGTACTGGTTGACCATGGTCATCAGCAGGATCACCGACAGCGAGATCAGCACCATCTGCAGGCCCATCGGCACGCCCTTGAGCACCAACGCTTTCAGGATGGTCAGGTCGAGCTTGAACAGGCGCATGTCGGCGCGGCCCAGCCACAACGTGTGGCGCTTGTGTCGCATGTACAGCAGCAGGCCGGCCAGCGATAGCGTCTGCGCGACGAGCGTTGCCCAGGCCGAGCCGGCGATGCCCAGCGCGGGGAACGGCCCCATGCCGAAGATCAGAACCGGGTTCAGCACGATGTCCAGTGCCACCGACACCATCAGGAAACGGAACGGTGTGCGCGAGTCGCCGGCACCGCGCAGCGCGGCGGTGAGGAAGGCGAACGCATACAGCGTCGGCATCGCCAGGAAGATGATCTGCAGGTAGGCCTCGGCCAATGGCAGCGAGGCGGCCGGCGTACCCATCGCCGCCAGCAGCGGATGGGCCATGAACCAGCCGGCGATGGCGATGATCACCGACAGGCCGATGAAGAAGGTGGCGCTGGTACCCACCACGCGCCGCGCCTGCGCGATGTCGCGCGCGCCGATCGCCTGGCCGATCAGGATGGTCGAGGCCATGCCGAAGCCGAACACCGAGCCGATCAGGAAGAACATGATGTTGTTGGCGTTCGCGGTGGCGGTCAGTGCCGCCTCGCCGAGGAAGCGCCCGACCCAGACCGCATTCACCGAACCGTTCAGCGACTGCGCGATGTTGCCGGCCAGGATCGGCAGGGAAAACAACAGGAGATTGCGGCCGATCGGGCCGGAGGTCAGGTCAAGCGGCGCTTTGGCCATGGAGTGGTGATCGAATCCCGGGAGGCGCACACTAGCACCAAGCCGGTTTGCAGGATGTGGCAATGCATCAACGACTGCAGGTGAAATGGAGCATGGCGCTGGTCTTGATCGGCGCCGCACTGGCCGCATGTTCGACAGGTGACCGGCTGGGCGATATCCAGGTGCGGCCAACCGACCGCCCCGAGTGCCTGGTCGGCAGCCAGCGCCAGGATCTTTCCGCCGGCGTACCCACCCTGATCGGGGGCAGTGGCTGCCGCACCGACCCCGATAACCCGCGCCCCCTGAACAAGCGAACGGAGTAGTCCCTGCCGATGACCGAGCTTTCCCCGCTGTCGCCCAGTGTCCGCCTGGACATCTGGCTGTGGGCGGCCCGTTTCTTCAAGACCCGCAGCCTGGCCAAACAGGCCATCGAGACCGGCAAGGTCAGCGTCGCCGGGCAGCGCCCGAAATCCTCACGCGCAGTGCGCGTCGGTGAGCAGCTGCAGGTCGACCGCGGCGAAGAGCATTTCGAGATCCAGGTGCTGGGCCTGAGCGACCAGCGCGGGCCGGCGCCGACGGCGCAGCAGTTGTATGCCGAGAGTGAGGCCTCCAAGGCGCGCCGTGCCGAACAGCGCGCGTTGCGCATCGCGGCGCGCGATGGTTTCCAGCCGCCGGAGCACAAGCCGGACAAGCGCGCACGGCGGTTGATCCGCGCGCTCGGCGATATCGACGCGTTGTAAGCAGCAGGGCGCCAGACCGGATCCGGCGCCCCCTTGGCTCAGCGCTTGCCGCCGAGCAGGCTGCCGCCGATCTTCAGCAGATCGCCCACGCCGAGCTGGCCGTCACCGTCCTGGTCCAGCAGGCTGCCGAGCAGGCCGCCGGCAAGACCGCCCTGCTGCTGCACCTGCTGCTTTTCCTGGCCGAGGGCCTGGCTGAGCGAGCCGGCGTCGGCCTGGCCGCCACCGAGGCGCTGGGCGAGGAAAGCCATCACGATCGGTGCGAGGATCTGCAGCAGCTGGCTGGTGCGGCCACTGTCGAGCTGGGTGGCCTGGGCCAGGCCGGTTTCTACCTTCTGCTGGTTGCCGCCGAAGATGTGGCCGAGGATGCCGGCGCCATCGCTGGCGGCACCACCGCCACCGCCGCCCAGTACCGAACCGAGCACGCTGCCCAGGTCCAGCCCACTGTGGTTGTTCTGCAGCGCGCCGAGCAGCGCCTGCGCGCCCTGCGGCTGCGAGGCGTTGTTGCCCAGCGCGCCCATCAGCACCGGCAGCGCGGCACTGATCGCGCCGGAAGCCTGGGTGTCGCTGATGCCGAGCTGCTGCGATACCTGCTGCAGCGGTGCGCCCTGCAGTTTGGCGAGAAGTTCGTCGGTGAGGCTCATCTGCGGAATCCTTGATTGGGGTGGGGCGTGCAGAAGGTACGACGCGGACCGTTAAAACGGCGACGCCGCCTCACGGGGAGGCGGCGTGCTGTTCACGGGGCAGGGCGATCAGAGCTCGATGTCTTCGGCGCCCGGGGTCGCGGTGGGGAAGTCCGCTTCCGGCTGCGCCGGCTTGAACGGATCCGACGGCTGGCTGGCCAGCGCCTTCAGGGCCGCGGCAACGCCAGCGCCATAGGCCGGGTCGGCCTTGCTGCAGTTGTCGATGTGGCGCTGCTTGATGAAGTCCGGCGCATCGCCCAGGGCGCGGGCGGTGTTGGCGAACAGGCGGTCCTTCTGTGCCTGGTTGTAGCTGCGGAACAGCGCACCGGGCTGGCTGAAGTAGTCGGCGTCGTCCTCACGGAAATTCCAGAAGTCGGCGTCACCGCGGATCTTCATCGGCGGCTCGCGGTACTGCGGCTGTTCCTGCCACTGGCCGTAGCTGTTCGGCTCGTAGTGCGGCAGGCCGCCGTAGTTGCCGTCCACGCGCATCGCACCGTCGCGGTGGTTGCTGTGCACCGGGCAGCGTGCGGCGTTCACCGGAATCTGGTGGTGGTTCACGCCCAAGCGGTAGCGCTGCGCATCGGAATAGGCGAACAGGCGTGCCTGCAGCATCTTGTCCGGCGACGGGCCGATGCCGGGCACAAGGTTGCTCGGTGCGAACGCGGACTGCTCGACGTCCTGGTACCAGTTGACAGGGTTGCGGTTCAGTTCGAACTGGCCCACTTCGATCAGCGGGTAGTCGCTCTTCGGCCACACCTTGGTCAGGTCGAACGGATGGATGCGGTAGGTTTCCGCCTCCAGCTCGGGCATTACCTGGATGAACAGCTTCCACTTCGGGAAGTCGCCCTTCTCGATTGCGGCGAACAGGTCGCGGCCGTGGCTTTCGCGGTCATGGCCGACCAGGATCTGCGCCTGCGCGTCGGTCAGCGATTCGATGCCCTGCTGGCTGACGAAGTGGAACTTCACCCAGAAGCGCTCGCTGTCGGCGTTGGTGAAGCTGTAGGTGTGCGAGCCGAAGCCGTGCATGTGGCGGAAGCTGCGCGGGATGCCGCGGTCGCTCATCACCACGGTCACCTGCAGCAGGGCTTCGGGCAGCAACGTCCAGAAGTCCCAGTTGTTGCGCGCGCTGCGCAGGTTGGTATGCGGGTCGCGCTTCACGGCCTTGTTGAGGTCGGCGAACTTGCGCGGGTCGCGCAGGAAGAACACCGGCGTGTTGTTGCCGACCAGGTCCCAGTTGCCTTCTTCGGTGTAGAACTTCAGCGCGAAGCCGCGGATGTCACGCTCGGCGTCGGCGGCGCCACGCTCGCCGGCCACGGTGGTGAAGCGGGCGAACATCTCGGTCTGCTTGCCGACCTTCTCGAACAGCTTGGCGCGGGTGTACTTGCTGATGTCATGGGTGACAGTGAAGGTACCGAACGCGCCCGAGCCCTTGGCGTGCATGCGGCGCTCGGGAATGATCTCGCGGTTGAGGTTGGCCAGCTTCTCCAGCAGCCAGACGTCTTCCATCAGCAGCGGGCCACGTGGGCCGGCGGTCTTGCTGTTCTGGTTGTCCACCACCGGTGCGCCGAAAGCCGTGGTCATCGGCGTGACCGGATCATCGCCGTGCTTCTGCTTGGGCGTGGTGCTCAGTTCACGCTGCTGCTGGGCGCCTTCCGCAGGCGACGGCGCGGTGTGATACGGGCACTTGGGGCTGTTGTTATCGGACTGGCTCATGGCTGGCTCCTGCGGGTGAAGACGGGGTGGAACATCTTCACTCGACTTTAGCTATGGCCAGATGAAATGAATAATCGAATGATCCATTCAGGTTGATAGTTTCTGTCAATTGAAACGTGGAATAAGATTTACGGGGCCTTCCATAGGCCTCCCGCATGGCGGCGGGAAGCCATGTGTGCGCCCTGCGGTTACAGCAGCGTTTTCAGCCGATACAGCGCTTCCAGTGCCTGCTTTGGGGTCAACTCGTCCGGATCGATCGCCGCCAGCGCTTCCTGCGCCTTGCTGGACGGTGCCGCGAACAGCCCGAACTGCTGCGGGGCATCCAGCGCCTGCGGCGCCAGCTCGGCGGCGTGGCTTTCAGCGCCGCGCTGTTCCAGCTCGGCCAGGCGACGCCGTGCCTGCGCCACAGTGGCGCGCGGCAGGCCGGCCAGTGCGGCCACCTGCAGGCCAAAGCTGCGGTTGGCCGGGCCGTCTTTCACTGCGTGCATGAACACCAGCGCTTCGCCGTGCTCGACCGCGTCCAGGTGCACGTTGGCGATGCCGCTGCGGCCGCCCTCATGCTGTTCGTCGGCCAGCGCGGTCAGCTCGAAGTAGTGGGTGGCGAACAGCGTGTAGCAGCGGTTCTGGTAGGCCAGGTGGCGGGCCACCGCGTCGGCCAGCGCCAGGCCATCGTAGGTGGAGGTGCCACGGCCGATCTCGTCCATCAGCACCAGCGAATGGGCGGTGGCGTGGTGCAGGATGTAGCTGGTCTCGGCCATCTCGACCATGAAGGTCGACTGCCCGCGGGCGAGGTCGTCGCCGGCGCCGATGCGGGTCAGGATGCGGTCGATCGGGCCGATCACCGCCCGGCTGGCCGGCACGAAGCTGCCGATGTGGGCCAGCAGCACGATCAGCGCGTTCTGCCGCATGTAGGTCGATTTACCGCCCATGTTCGGGCCGGTGATGACCAGCATGCGACGGTCCGGATGCAGGTCCAGGTCATTGGGTTCGAACGGCTGTTCGCGTACCGCTTCGACCACTGGATGGCGGCCGCGTTCGATCTTCAGGCACGGCTCGGCCTGCAGCTCCGGGCGCGCCCAGTCCAGCGCCTGCGCGCGTTCGGCGAAGGCGGCCAGCACGTCCAGTTCGCTCAGCGCAGCGGCACACTGCTTCAGCGGTTCCAACTGCCCGCCAAGGGTGTCCAGCAGCTGCTCGTACAGGTACTTCTCGCGCGACAGCGAACGGTCGCGCGCGGACAGCACCTTGTCCTCGAATGCCTTCAGTTCTTCGGTGATGTAGCGCTCGGCATTGGTCAGCGTCTGCCGGCGGGTGTAGTGCACCGGCGCACGATCGGACTGGCCCTTGCTGATTTCGATGTAGTAACCGTGAACGCGGTTGTAGCCCACCTTCAGGGTGGGAATACCGCTGCTCTCGCGCTCGCGCAGTTCCAGGTCGACCAGGAACTGGTCGGCATGGGTGGACAGCCGGCGCAGCTCGTCCAGCTCTTCATCGAAGCCATCGGCCAGCACGCCGCCGTCGCTCAGCTTCAGCGGCGGCATCTCGGCGATGGCGCTGGCCAGCAGCTGCGCGCACGCGTCGTGTTCGCCCAGCGCCGCATGCAGGGCCTGCAGGCGCGGCGAGTCCAGCGGGGCCAGCACTTCGCGCACCGCCGGCAGCAGGCCCAGGCCGTCACGCAGGGTGGAGAAATCGCGGGGGCGCGCCGAGCGCAGCGCGACGCGGGTGAGGATGCGTTCCAGATCGCCGAGGCGGCGGAACTGCTCGCGGATGTCGGCGTCCGCACCGCGATCAATCAGGGTTTCCACCGCGTGGTGGCGCTGCACCAGCACCTCGCGCAGGCGCAGCGGGCGGTGCAGCCAGCGGCGCAGCAGGCGCCCACCCATGGGTGTCACCGTGCTGTCGAGCACGCCCAGCAGGGTATTGCGGGTATCACCGTCGACACGCGTGTCCAATTCCAGGTGGCGGCGGGTGGCGGCGTTCATCGCGATCGCCTCGCCGGCGGTTTCCATCGCGATCGAAGTCAGGTGCGGCAGGCGCTGCTTCTGGGTTTCCTCGACATAGCCGAGCAGGGCGCCGGCGGCGGCGGTGGCACGGGGCTTGTCATCGATACCGAAGCCGCTCAGATAGTGCAGCTTGAAGAAGTTCAGCAGCTGGCGGCGGCCGCTGTCCGCGTCGAACAGCCACGGCGCACGGCGGCGCACGCCGGTGCGCTGGCGCAGGAACTCCGGCCAGTTCTCCTCGTCGGGCACCAGCAGCTCGGCCGGCTCCAGCCGTGCCAGCTCGGCTTCCAGGGCGTCGTCGGTCTCCACTTCGTTGACCAGGAAGCGGCCACCGGCCAGGTCGGCCCAGGCCAGGCCGTAGCCCTGCTTGCTGCGCGACAACGCCATCAGCAGGGTGTCGCGGCGCTCGTCCAGCAGCGCTTCGTCGGTGACCGTGCCGGGGGTGACGATGCGCACCACCTTGCGTTCGACCAGGCCCTTGGCGAGCGCCGGGTCGCCGATCTGCTCGCAGATCGCCACCGACTCGCCCAGCGCCACCAGCCGTGCCAGGTAGCCTTCGTAGGCATGCACCGGCACGCCGGCCATCGGGATCGGCGCGCCGCCGGAGCTGCCACGCTGGGTCAGGGTGATGTCGAGCAGCCGCGCAGCCTTGCGCGCGTCGTCGTAGAACAGCTCGTAGAAGTCGCCCATGCGGAAGAACAGCAGCAGGTCCGGGTAGTCGGACTTGGCTGCGAAGAACTGCTTCATCAGCGGGGTGTGTTCCTTGGACGCCTTGGCGTTGCTGGTATTGTCTTTTGTATCAGTCACTTGGGGCGTTTCGCGTCTTGGGCAGGGCGTCAGGGCGTGACCACGCGCAGGCATGGCCGGAGAAGTCATTAGTGTAGCGACCTGGGGTGGTCGATGATCCGCGGCACCCGCGCTGGGCCCGGAGGCTGTCCGTGTGCCAACGCCTGCGCCCCTGCGCCGGCACTTTGGTTGATTTCCCCAGGGTCCCACGGTAGTGTCAGCCCCGGCGATCTCCGCCAAGCGGCCTCCATGGAAAACGGGGCGACTTATCCCCGGGCGGGCGTTGATGGAAAGAACAAGCATGACTGCAGCCTGCATGGCCGCCGAACCTCGTTACACTTGGCGTACCGTCCTGCTGAGCATCCTGGTCGCCATCGTTCCGCTTGCCGGCTCCGCACCCTACACCTTGCTGAAGGCGGTGCTGCTGCTGGCCCTGCTGGTCACCGGCGTGGTTCTGATTCGCCGCCAGCCCGATGTCCGCCTGCGCTACCGCATCGCCCGGTTCATCGTGATCGTCTGCTTCCTGCGCCTGGCCTATGCCTTCTACAGCATCCTCTGGCACGGGCTGCGCTGGAACGAGCTGGATCTGCCGGCGCAGACACTGCTCTACCTGGGTACCGCTGCTGTGTTCGCCACTGCGCTGGACTGGCGCCTGATCTGGAAGATCTTCGCCGTGTCCACCCTGGTCTTCGGCGGGTCGTGCATCGTGCAGCACCACGTGATGGGCCTTGAACGCGCGCACGGTTTCAGTGGCGGCGAATGGACGGCCATCGAGTTCACCATGGTGACGCTGTGCATGGCGTTGTTCTCGGTCATCCGGTTGATCCAGCCCAATGTGCATCCGGCCGAACGCTGGCTGCACGGCGTGGCCATCGCCGTCGGCGTCTACGGTTCGATCCTGGCGCAGAGTCGCGGGCCGATCCTGGCGTTCATTCCCGCCATGCTGATGGTGATTGTGGTGCACGTCCGGCGAACCCGGCGCTGGCGGGGGGCACTGGTCTTCGTCGGTGCCCTGGCCATTGGCGTGGTCGGTGCCACCTCGGTGCTGAACCACGAGGTGATCCAGCGCTTCGGTGAGGTCAGTGGCGAGATCTCCGGCTTCAACCAGGAAAACGAGGTCGGCTCGGTCCGCGAGCGCATCGCCATGTGGGGCGTGGCGGTCGACGCCTTCGCCGAGCATCCCGTGGCGGGGGTGGGCCTGAACCAGTTCGGTACCTATGCGCGTGAGGGCATCGCTCGCGGCGAGGTGTCCGAGTCGATCTTCCGCTACAACCACCCGCACAACGAGTACCTGGAAGCGGCGGTGACCGGTGGCGTGCCGTTGCTGCTGCTCATGCTGCTGGTCTTCATCCTGCCCGGCATTCATTTCGTGCGGCGCCTCGGCCACGCCGACGACATCACCGCGACGATCGCCATCGCCGGACTTGCCGTGGTCATCGTCTATGCGCTTTCGGCGTTCACGGACAACGTGTTCTACCGGGCGATGCCGCATTCGTTCTATTTCTACCTGGTGCTGGGCTTCATGATGGCGACCGCCTTGCCGGCGCGTAACCTGCATCGGCCAGGGAGTCCGTCCTGATGGCGCATATCCATCTACTGGCCGCCGACAACCAGCGTGGCCTGTCCCATGACATCCAGGTGATCGAGCGCTCGTTGCAGCAGCTCGGGCACACGGTGACGGTCAGCCGTCTGGACGCGGTGCGCAATGGTGGTGCCTGGAAACTGCGCGGGATGCGCCTGCGCAGGCTGCTGGCCTCGTGGCTCAGCCTGGGGCGCACGCCGGCCCGGTTCGACATCAATATCTCGCTGGAGCATGTCCGGCCGGCAAGCTTCGGACTGGCCGTGGTCAATCTGTTGATTCCGAATCCGGAATGGGTGTCCGCACGCAGCCTGCGGATCCTGCCGCGGTTCGATGCGTTGTTGACCAAGACCGAAGAAGCCACGCGCATCTTCAACGCACTGGGCATGCGCGCGCTGGAAGTCGGTTTCTGCAGCCGTGACCGCTACGACCCAGCGGTGCCGCGCAGGCCGCGCAGCTTCCTGCATGCGGCCGGTACCAGTCGCATGAAGGGGACGGCTGCACTCGTCAATGTCTGGAAGCGGCACCCTGAGTGGCCCTTGCTGACCATCCTGCGCGGCGGCCCTTCGGACGAAGATGAGGGCGGGGCCGCGAACCTGAGAATCGTCCGCGAGCGGCTGCCCGACCAGGAGGTGCAGCGCCTGCAGAACGAACATGCGTTCCACCTGTGCCTGTCGCAGACCGAAGGCTGGGGCCACTATCTGGTGGAAGCGATGAGCTGCGGGGCGGTGGTGATCACCTGTGACGGCGCGCCGATGAATCAGATGATCGACGACAGCCGCGGCATCCTGGTTGCCGCGCACGAGGGCGAGCCCTGCCATCTGTCCAGGACCTGGCATGTGGATGAGAAGGCGCTGGAACAGGCCGTCGAGCGCGCGCTGGCGATGGATGAGGCCGAGTGGACCCGGCTGGGCGCCAATGCACGCGCATGGCACCTGGCCAGCGAGGTGGCGTTCCCGCGCCGTCTGGGCGATGCCCTGGCCAAGCTCTGAGCTGATGTGGGGCTGGTCGCCGCAGCCCGCTCAGCCAGGCACCAGGGTGATCTGCGGATGGCTGCCGAAGATCTCCATGACGATCTCGAAGTAGGTCTGTCCCTGACCAAGCGCCAGTGCCGTCAACTGAGCGTGGATGGCCGCACCGTTGAACCTGCCGCCCTGAGCGAGTTTCGATTGCAGCCAGGCGCGCGTGGTCTCGCGGCCCAGTGCATCGCGGCTGTGGGCGATGTCACGCCACACCACCGTGGCGATGGCATGGCCTGCGAGAGCGCCGTAGCCGCCGTGAAGCAGGTCATCAAGCGCATCCAGGCTTGCGCCCAGTTGCCAGTCTTCGTCGGCCATGAACACGCGATTGATTTCCACGTAGAGGCTGGCGATGTCGTTGATGGACGCGCCTTCGATGTGCAGGATCCGTGTCATCTGCGGACTGTAGCTCTCCCGGGCGGCGGTTGTGTCCGGCGCAGATAATCCAGGGCCGCTTCGGATGGAGCTGGCATGATTATGGTGTTAAATCCGCGTGATTTTCATCGGGCGCTGGCGTGTCAGCGGTATTCGATAATGATATGGCGCCATTATCTGCCGCCTTGTTTTCTGACTGCCTGCACAGTTCCATATATTTGGATCGGTCCATATATAAAGTCCCGTAAAGTTTCCCTTCGCTGCGCCGCCATCGAACGTACGGCCACGATCAAGGGAATTGAGATGCTTGCCTTACGTAATCTCCGTGTGGGATCCCGGCTTGGCGCCGGCTTCGGTCTGCTGCTGCTGTTCATCATGGCCATCGTTGGCCTCGTGCTGTACGGAAACCACCTGAAGTCCGCCCAGTTCGAGAAAGTGGTGGACGTCAACATGGTGAAGATGCGGCTGTTGAACGACATGCTGGATACCAACAACGCGGTGCTGATGCATCGCCGGCTGATGGTGATCAAGCGCGGTGAGGATTTCGACAAGGATTATCAGAAGGCGCAGGAGCTGTCGCAGACCTACGACGGTATCTGGGCCAAGTACATCAAGATTCCACGCGACGCCACTGGTGATGCCCTGGTGGCGAAAATCGACGCGGCACGCAAGGCCACCGACGCCTCCACCCAGCATCTGCACGAGCGCATGAAGGCCGGTGATTTCGACGGCGCGGCCAAGGAACTGCTCGCCGAGCACGGCTTGGCCACCGCATGGAATGAGGCGATCTCGACCCTGCTGCGGCATCAGGAGACACTGACCGAGCGCAGTCGCGAGGAATACCGTTCAACCGAATCCTGGACCGGCACGTTGTCGATCGTGTTCGGCGCGTTGAGCCTGGTACTGGGCTCGCTGGCCGCGTGGGCCATCACCCGTAGCCTGACCCGCCCGCTGGAAGGTGCGGTGAAGCTGGCCGACGGCATCGCCAACGGGCGGCTGGACAACAGCATCGACGCGTCCGGCAACGATGAGGTGACGCAGCTGCTCAGGTCGATGCAGCGCATGCAGGCGCAGTTGCAGTCGGTGATGGCGGCGCAGGGTGAACTGGCCCGCCAGCACGACGCGGGCAGCCTCAGCTATCGCATGGACGAGAGTGCTTTTCCTGGCGACTACGGGCGCATGGTGCACGAGACCAATGCGCTGGTCGGCTCGCATGTGCAGGTGCAGAACCGGCTGATCGAAGTAATGAAGCATTACGCCCGCGGTGATCTGTCAGTGGACATGGATCCGTTGCCGGGCGAGAAGGCCGCAATCACCCAGGCCATGGACGAAACCAAGACCAGCCTGTCGGCGATCAACGGTGAGATCCGCCGCCTGGCGACGGCTGCAGCCGCAGGCGACTTCAGCCTGCGCGGCGATGAAGATCGCTTCGCCTATGAGTTCCGCGACATGGTGGCCGGGCTCAATCGCCTGATGCAGACCACCGACGAGAACCTGGTGCAGGTGTCGACCCTGCTGCAGGCGATCTCGCGCGGTGACCTCACCGTGCGCATGCAGGGCGACTTCCACGGCGTGTTTGCCCGCATGCGCGATGACTGCAATGCCACCGTCGATCAGCTCAAGCAGATTGTCGGCCGTATCCAGTCCAGCGCGTCCAGCATCAACCTGGCGGCAGGCGAGATCGCGTCGGGCAACACCGATCTGTCGCGTCGCACCGAGCAGCAGGCGGCGAACCTGGAAGAGACGGCGGCGTCGATGGAGGAGCTAACCTCCACCGTGAAGCAGAACGCCGAGCACGCACGCCAGGCCAACCAACTCGCCATCGGCGCGCACGGTGTCGCCTCGCAGGGCGGCGAGGTGGTCGGACAGGTGGTCACCACGATGTCGGCCATCGAAGCCTCGTCGAAGAAGATCGCCGAGATCATCAGTGTCATCGACGGCATCGCCTTCCAGACCAACATCCTGGCACTGAACGCGGCGGTGGAAGCCGCGCGTGCCGGCGAGCAGGGCAGGGGCTTTGCGGTGGTGGCCAGTGAGGTGCGCACGCTGGCACAGCGCTCGGCCGGTGCGGCCAAAGAGATCAAAGGCCTGATCGAGGATTCGGTCGGCAAGGTCGCCGATGGATCGGCGCTGGTCCGCCAGGCCGGCACCACGATGGGCGAGATCGTGGCGTCGGTGCAGCGCGTCACCGACATCATGGCCGATATCTCCGCCGCCTCGCAGGAGCAGAGCTCGGGCATCGAACAGGTGAACCAGGCGGTGGTGCAGATGGACGAGACCACGCAGCAGAATGCGGCGCTGGTGGAAGAAGCCAGCGCGGCGGCACGCTCCATGGAAGAGCAGGCCAACCTGCTGGCCGAAGCAGTTTCGGTGTTCCGCACGGGGGCGGTGACCGCCGCCGCAGCGGTCCGCCCGGCGCTGGCAGCCGTGGCGGCATCGGTTGCACCGGTACGCCGGCCGGCGGTGCTGCCGCCGCGGATGGAACCGACGCTGGCCGCCAATGCGGGCGGTTGGGAAGAGTTCTAGCAGAGGGCAATGCCGGTAGGAAGACAGCGCCTATCACGCTGGCTGATCGTGATGGGCGCGGATTTCTTCCTGAACGCGCGATGGCCGATGAGGCGGCGGACACGCGCATTTCACTTCCGGTTGCCAACCGCAGGAGGACACTTGCGCCATACCGGAACTCAGGAGATGGCCATGAAGACCTCGACCCGATTTCTTGTGCTGGGCACGCTGCTGGCGGCTTCGTCGGTGGCCGGTGCGCAGACGTATGGGCCGCGCGATGAGGGACGCAAGTTCAATGACGGCAGTCGCGTGGTCTGCAAGAACGTGGAAGTGCAGCGCAACTCGCGCGATCCGAACCGCATCACGGGTACCGCTACCGGCGCAGTGATCGGCGGCCTGCTGGGCAACCAGGTGGGCGGCGGTAACGGCAAGAAGCTTGCAACCGTGGCCGGCGCTGTGGCCGGTGGTGCGGCCGGCCGCCAGATCCAAGGCAACCAGCAGCAGAAGAACGGTGACCGCGTGGTTGAACGTCGCTGCGAACGCGTCTATCGCTGATCGATCGCCGAAAGTCCCCGTTTCCCCTTCCACACCGCAGTACCCGAACGCCGGCCCCACGCCGGCGTTCTTCGTTGCAGGAAAAAGGGGACGGAGGGAATTAAGTCGCAATCCCCCAAACCGGCCGTTTACGACCTAATCCCCTCCGTCCCCTTTTTTGCGAGGAGGCGCCAGGTGGCGAGGCTGCCGTAGAGCAGCAGCAGGACGGTGAGGGTGATCAGTTCGTGGCTGACGTCGGCCAGGCTGGCGTCCATCTGGTTCAGGCGCACCATCAGGTTGATGCCGGAGGTGGTAGGCAGCAGCTGCGCCAGCCAGACCAGCGGTTGCGGCGTCATCACTGCCGGCCACGACAGGTTGGCCAGGAAGAACAGCGGGATCGAGGTAGCGATGATGTACTGGAAGGCGCGTTCGCGGGTGCGGAAGAAGCTGCCGACGAACAGGCCGAAAACCACGGTAGCGGCGATGAACAGGGTGCCGCCCAGCAGCTGGCCCAGTGGGTTCCCGCCGCGCGGATAGTCCTGCACCCAGGCGGTGAACCCGGCGTACCAGAACAGGCCGAACAGGCCGATCAGGCCGAAGCCCATCGCCATGCCGGCCAGGGTCGGCAGGTCGAAGCGCAGGCGCCGGCCGAGTGCCAGACGACGACCACCGAGCAGCACGCCGATGCCCATCAGCAGGGTCTGGTGCACGATCAGCTCGGCCACGCCGGGCACGATGGCGCTACCATAGCCTTCCTGGGTGTTGTACAGCGGGCGCTGCACCAGGGTGACCGGCGGCGCCTGTGGCGCGCCCATGAAGGCGGCCTGGCCGACCACGGCGTCACGCCCGAACGCGCCCAGTGCGTCGGCCACGCTGCCCAGCACCCAGCTGGCACGGCCCAGGTAGGCGCCGTTGCCGAGCAGCACCAGCTTGGCCGGGTGGCCGCGCAGGATGTCGCGCTCCAGGTTGGCCGGGATCAGCACGATGCCTTCGGCGTGGCCGGCTTCCAGTTGCTGGCGCGCACTGTCGATGTCCGCCGGTTGCCCGACCACGCGTGCAACGCGGAGTGCATCGAGCTTGCGCAGCAGCTCGCGGCTGGTCGCGCTGTGGTCTTCGTCCACCACCAGCACCGGCAGGTTGCCGGCCACCTGGTGACGGTACGCGGCCGGGTAGAAGAAGGAATACAGGATCACCGCGCCGACCATCACCACGATCGCGTAGCGGTCGCAGAGCACCGCCATCAGGGTCTGCCGCAGGCTGCGCCAGAGTGCGCTCATGCGTCGGCTCCCGCAGGCTGTGCGGCTTCCGGCGTGCGCGCAAAGGCGATCAGGCGCAGGCCGCCAATGCCTCCTGCCACCACCGCCATCAGCAGCAATGTGGCCAACGGCCACACCGAAACCTGCAGCGGCGAACCGATGAACTGCTGCTGGGTCTGCAGCTTGATGTAGGCGCTGAGTGGCAGCAGCTGATGCCAGATGCGGGTGAACAGGGGGCCATCCAGCACCGGGAAGGTAGCGCTGGAGAACGCCAGTGCGGTGCCGATGCTGAGGCCGACCGCGGACAGCGCGGTACCCATGTCGCGGGTGACGCCGACGAAGAACAATGCGTAGGCGGCCGTGGCCAGGTAGAACAGTGGCTGTGCGAGCAGCAGCAGGAGCACGCTGCCGGCCACACCATCGCCGCGCAGCCAGGCCAGGTAACCGATGCCGAGCGCGCCATACAGCGAAAACAGCAGGATGTACGGCGTGACCTTGCCCGCAATCGCCGACCACGGCGTTCGACCCAGCCAGGCGGGCAGGGTGCCGTCGCGGATCTCGCGGCCGAGGCTGCCGGCCACCGCAAGTGCCAGTACCAGCGACAGCACGGCTGGGAAGATCAGCGGCAGCAGGAACAACTCGTAGCTACGCGCAGGGTTGTACAGGATGTCCGACTGCACCGCGATCGGTGCCGCACGCAGCTTTCCGGGGCCGACCTGCAGGCCGATGCGTTCGCGCAGCAGGCGTGCGTTCCAGGCCGAGACTGCGTCGCCGATATCGCGTGACGCAGATTGGCCGGTGGTCATATAGGTGGCGTTGTAATAGGCGAACACCGTGCCCTGGCGTCCACGCAGCGCCTGCCGGGTGACATCGCGCGGCACCAGTACGATGGCAAACACATCCAGCCTGCGCAGCTGCGAACGCGCGTCCTCCAGGTCCGCCGGCTGGCTGGCGATGCGTACGCCGGGGCTGGCATCGAGCATGCGCAGCAGCAGGCGGCTGTCACTGCTGTGGTCGAGGTCGACCACGGCAATGCGGATGTCGCGCATCACCGACGGCGAGAACATCCACGCCATCACCGCCAGCATCAGCAGGGGCAGCACGGTGACCAGCAGCAGGTCGGCACGGTTGCCGCGCAGCGACTGCAGCTCGCGCCGCCACGAAGCAGCGAAGCCGTTGCGGTCCGGGCTCAGTGCTGGGGCCATGCGAACAGCACGCTCATGCCGGGGCGGAAGCCCTCGATGCGGCGTACCGGGCGCACCCGCACCTCGAAACTGCGGACGTCGTAGCCGGACGACTGGCGGGTGGTACGCCAGGTCGCATAGTCGCCGGCAGGGTTGATGAAGTAGACCTCGAACTCGCCGTCCAGGCCGAGTGCCGGCACGTTGCCCTGCAGCTTGCTGCCGACCTTCAGGCCCTGCATCTGTGATTCGCGCAGGTTCATCGCCACCCACATGCGATCAATGTCGACCAGGGTGAATACCGGGTAGCCGGCCGGCACCAGCTCGCCCGGGTCGGCCATGCGCTTGTTGATCTCGCCCGCCACCGGCGCGCGTCCTTCGACTTCGGCACGGGCGGCGTTGACTTCGGCCACCGCGCCCTGCGCCTGCTGCACCTGGCCCTGCGCGGCACGCTTGTCCTGCTCGCGTGCGCCGGCCAACGCCATGTCGTACTGCGCGCGCGCGGCACGGGCCAGTTCGCGCGAACTGGTGGCCTGGGCATGCGCTTCATCGCGCTTCTGCCGGGTCATCACCCCTTCGTTGAACAGGTTCTGCACGCGCTGGTAGGTGGCTTCGGCCAGCGTCGCACCGGCTTCGGCGCGCTTCCAGTTCGCTTCGGCGGCGCGGATGTCTTCGCTGCGCGCGCCTTCGTCGGCCTTGTCGGCCACCGCCTGTGCGGCGGCCAACGCGCCGTGGGCCTGCTGTTCCTTGGCGGCCACTTCGGGGCTGTCGAGCAGGAACAGCACCTGCCCGGGCTGCACGCGGTCGCCCTCGCGCACCTTCAACTCCGCCACGCGGGCGGTGATCTTGGCGGCCACGTTGATGGTGTCCGCGTCGGCCATGCCCTGGATCTGGTCGGCCGGGCTGCGCCAGGCCAGCCACAGGCCGAGCACCACCGCGACCAGCAGCGCCACTACCAGGATCGGGCCCAGGCGGCGCTTGGCCGGGGGTGTTGTCGCATCGTCGTGCAGCACATCACTCATGGTCGATCACCTCGTCCGCACGGCGCCGGAATTCTTCAAAACGGTCCATCTGTCCACTGACCTCCAGCAACTGCGCCAGCGCAATATCGTATTGGTAGGCGGCCTGTGCGCGCTCTACACGGGCACCGCCGAGGCCGAGCCGCGCGTCGATCACATCCAGCGAGGTGGCCTGGCCCTCGCGGAACGCCAGCTCCTGCAGGCGCAGGTTTTCCTGTGCCTGGGTGATGCTGCTGTCGAGCAGCACGTACTGCTGGCGCGCGGTTTCCAGTTCGTTCCAGGCCTTGCGCACGCCCAGCGCGACCTGGTTCTCGGCCTCGCGCAGGCCCGCTTCGGCCTGGTCCTGCTGCGCACGCGCGGCGCTGATCTGCGCCGGCCGCGAGTTCGGCGACAGGAAGGTGTACTTCAGGCCGATGCCAAACGCCCAGTCCGGATCGGTCAGCATTTCGTCGCGGCGGCGGAAGTCGTACTGGCCGAAGGCAAAGATCTGCGGTTTCAGCTTGGCCTGCTGCACGCGCACGCCCTGTTCGGCCTGCGCCACCATGGCCCGCAGGCGTGCGATCTGCGGCTGGCGCGCCTGCGCAGTACGCTCGAAGCTGGCCACCGGTTCCAGCGGCACGCGCTGCACGAACAGCGGCGAAACCGGCTGCACCTCGCCACCACTGCGCAGCAGCGTGGCCAGTGCGGCCTTCAGCGTGGCCAGGTCGTTCACTGTCTTCTGGTATTCGCGCTCGGCCTTGTCGCGGGCCACGGTGGCCTGCAGGCGCTGGGCGCGGGTGGCGAAACCCTCGCGTTCCAGCTTCTCTGCATCGGACAGGTGGCGGTTGAGGCCATCGCGCACGTCACGGCGCACGTCCACCGCCTGCTCGGCCAGGCGCTGCCCGAAGTAGGCCTGGGCCAGCTGCACGGTCAGCGATTGACGTTGTGCTTCGCGCTCGGCGCTGGCCTGTTCGTGGGCGGCACTGGCCGCACGCTGCGCGGCCGGAATCACGCCGCCGGTGTACAGCGGCAGCACCGCAGTGACCACTGGACGGGTGCGCCAGTCGCGCTCGGTGAACGACAGCGGCGAATCGATGCCGAAGGCTTCAGCCACCGGCGCCAGTGAGCCCAGCGGCAGAGTGAGCGTCTTCTGGAACTGCAGGCGGCGCACTTCGCCGGTGATCTCCGGCAGGCGCAGCAGCCGGGTGGCGTCCTGCAGGTCCTGCTTATTGCGAACGGCTGCATCGGCAGCGGCCAGCGCATCGGAGACCTGCTCCAGGCGTTGCCGCGCCTGTTCCCAGTCCAGTGCGGGTGCATCGGCACTGCTCTGCGCTGCCGCCGCAAGCGGCAGGCAGGCTGCCAGGGTCAACGCGACTTTCGCGCGGTGCATCCTTGTACGTCGGCCGATCACGCCCATGCCGTCCCAGTGGTAAAGAAGTGCGCAAACGGTAGTGCGCATCGTGTGAAGCCCGGGTCTGCGGTCATCGGTCTTTCCTCAACGAAGGGTGCCGCTGGCCGCAGTACGCAGCGCCTGGGTGATGTGCTGCAGCGTGCTTGAGCGCACGGCGGCATGCTGCCAGTACAACGGCACATCGAACCAGCGGCGGGGTTCCAGTACCACCACGCGGCCGGCGCGCACAGCGGGCGCGGCCAGGGTTTCCGGGGCCAGGCCCCAGCCGAGTCCGCACGCGGCGGCTTCGACGAAACCGGTGGAGGAGGGCAGGTAGTGTAGCGGCGGCTGCAGCCGCGCGCGGGTCAGGCGACGCACGAAGCGCCACTGCAGTTCATCTTTGCGGTTGAACACCAGCATCGGCGCGCGTGCCAGCGCCGTGGCGTCCATGCCATCGCTGAAGTACTGGCGGGCGAAGCCGGGCGAAGCAATCGCTTGGTAGCGCATGGCGCCGAGCGGGTGTACGTTGCAGCCCTTCACCGGCTGGCTTTCGGCGGTGACCGCACCCAGCACGCTGCCGTCGCGCAGCAACCGCAGGGTGTGGTCCTGGTCGTCCATGCGCAGGTCGAACAGGTAGCCATGGCGCTGGTGCAGGTCGGCGATGGCCGGCACGAACCACGTATCGAGCGAATCATCATTGACCGCCAGCGGGATCGGGGTGCGCGCAGCGTCGCTGCTGCCACGCTCGGGTAGCAGCTCGGCCAATGCCTCGGCCTCCAGCGCCTGCATCGGTCGCACCCGGCGCAGCAGCGCCTCACCGGCGGCGGTGGGGCGGCATGGCGCCTGGCGCACCACCAGCACCTGCCCGAGCCGGTCTTCCAGAGCCTTGATCCGCTGCGACAGTGCTGATGGGCTGATCGACAGGCGGCGTGCCGCAGCCTCGAAGCTGCCTTCCTCCAGCACCGCGGCAAACGCGGCCAGTTGCGGGTGTACCAGGTCCATGCCGGTGCCTCTTCAGTTTTCCTGCACAGGATAAAGAAAAATCAGTTTGTCTAAACAAGGCTGTTGGCCGCACCCTGCGCGTCCCCTCGCTGCCTGGCCTGTCCCGATGTGGATTGCCGCTACCGTCGCCGGCCTCTTCGCGGGCGCCGGCCTGATCATCGCCATCGGCGCACAGAATGCCTTCGTGCTGCGCCAAGGCCTGCAACAACGTCATGTGGGCAGGGTGGTGCTGGCCTGCGCCGGCGCGGATATCGCGTTGATC
Source organism: Stenotrophomonas sp. Sm2128 (assembly GCF_030985535.1). Lineage (NCBI taxonomy): Bacteria > Pseudomonadati > Pseudomonadota > Gammaproteobacteria > Lysobacterales > Lysobacteraceae > Stenotrophomonas > Stenotrophomonas sp. Sm2128. The sequence goes on along the minus strand of NZ_JAPTFQ010000005.1, from coordinate 43,141 downwards.
CTGGCCGGCGTGGGCGGCATGGGCGCGCTGGTGCTGCAGTGGCCGTTGCTGCTGCAGGTGCTGCGTTTCGGTGGCGCGGCCTTCCTGCTCTGGTATGGCCTGCAGGCAGGGTTACGCGCGTGGCGAGGTGGCAGCGCGCTGGCCGCCGCCGAGGCGCAGGGCGGCAGTGGGCGCCAGGTGCTGCTGACCTGCCTGGCTTTCACCCTGCTCAACCCGCACGTCTATCTGGATACGGTGGTGTTGCTGGGCAGCCTGTCCACGCGCTATCCGGGCGATCTGCGCTGGGCCTTCGCCGCGGGTGCCTGCCTCGCCAGCGTGGCCTGGTTCTGCACGCTGGGCTATGGCGCGCGCCTGTTGCAGCCGGTGTTCCGCAGGCCGTCTGCGTGGCGGGTGCTGGATGCTGGCGTGGCGATGTTCATGTTCTGCCTTGCGACGTTGTTGCTGTTGCGTCCTCTATCGCCATGAGTGCGCGGTCGGGTACCGCGCGCTTGAGTCGTACTTCGTGCATACATCGATCACAGCGGGAGCTCCCATTGCAGGCGAAGGCTGGGTACGGAACGTCGGGTGTTGCGAAGTACCTGCGACCCGCCTTCGTCGAAACGCCACTGGCCGGTCTCGATGTCCTGCGCCAACAGGTTCGAGGCGGTCAAGCGCAGCTTGCCGTGCCGCTCGGTCGCGTACTGTGCCCAGGCTTCCAGTTCGCGTCGATAGGACGTGATGTCCAGCTCGCTCAGGCTGTAGCGTATTCTGCCTCCGCTGCGATGGGTGTAGGCCAGGCCGCTGCTCCAGCGCGATGAGATGCGGTAATCGAGCGACGCATTGGCGGTGAATGGCACCTGGTCTTCAATCCGATTGTCAGGCCCGGGAAGATCCCTGACCCGGGAGTGGTTCCAGGTGGCGTTGCCGCGCAGCTCGATATCCGGCCCTCTGCGGTACAGGCGTGCCAGCGGCATCCTGCCATCCATCTCGATTCCCCAGGCCATGGCGCGGGTACCGTTGACCGGCGTCGATACCCAGCGCCCGTCACGTAGCACCGTTTCATTGCGGATCGGTGCATCGATGCGACGCAGGTAGCCGCCGATGCTTCCTTGAGTACCTTCACCGCCGTGCATTTCCCAAGCCGCATCCAGACCCCACGCCAGTTCCGGACGCAGCGATGGATTCCCGATCTCGTCGGGGTTCAGTGGACGGTTGTTGGTAGAGGTGTACGGACGCGGGACCAGCGAGCGCAGCGCTGGTGCGCGGAAGCTGCGGCTCAATGAGACCCGTAGCTGGTCCTTGCCCTTTGCACGCTTCCACAGGCCCTGCAGGACCGGCGTGAACACGCTGGCACGGTGACGCGTGGTGGCGAAATTCCGACCTTCGCTGCGGGTCTGCAGCTGTTCCCAGCGACCGCCGACGTAGAAGGCACTGCGCGCGCCCCAAGGAAACTCATCCTGCGCGTACAGCGCCACGCGATTCAGCCGCGCATCGAAGGAGAGGTCGCTGACCGTCGATGGTTCGCTGGGGGAAGAATGCAATTGCTGCACTCGGGATTCACGCCGCGAGTCCATGCTGCTTTCGGCACCGACCTGCAGTGTATGGCGGCCCCACGCCGGCAGGGTCCACTTCACGCGGGTGGTGCCACCCAGCACGTGCAGCTTCGCATCGGTGCGATCGAAAAGATTATCCTGCTGTGCCTCATCCTGTCCTTGTTCGCGAAAGCGGTAGTCCTCCCGGTTTCCGTCCATTGCCAGGCGCAGGTTCAGGCTGCCTCCATCCGACAGTTCTTTCTCCCACTCTGCACTGACCTGGCCCTGGTCAAGGCGCAGGTGCGTGCGTTGCCGGTAATGGGGAGTGCGTAGTGCCGGGCCCAGCAGCGTGTCCCAATCAATGGTCATGTCGCGACGGAAGTCGGACGCGTCCACCAGGGCCTGCAGCGAAAGGGTGATGTCATCGCTGGTTCTGAACGTCAGTGAGGGCGAGAGCGAAACGCTGTTGCGTTGGCCGGTGGCACGCAGGCGCGATTGTCGATGCAGCAACGGCGTACCAACACCATCCCAGGCGTCCTCTCTGTTGCGTTCCTCCGCCAGGAATGCGCGGGCGGTTGCCGTGGCGGTCAGTGAAACATCACGGTCGAGATTGGAACGGGCCTGCCGCCAGCTCGCTGACGGGGTCATGCGCCCTTGGGTATCCGTCCATGAAACCGTCAGCCGTTGACTGTCTTTTGCAACCGGTGCACGGGTGACGATGTTGAGTGTGCCGGCGATGGCACCCATGCCCTGATCAGCGGAGGGCGCGCGCAGGATTTCGATGCGCTCGATCAGATCGGTGGCCAGTGAGTCCAGGCTGAAACCGGCGGGTGTGCGCTGGCCGTTCAACAGGATCTGCGTGTAGCCCGCGCCCAGGCCGCGTAGTGACACGGTGCCTGGACGGCCCGGTGCGCCGTTCGAAACGCTGACACCGGGCAAGCGCTTGAGTGCCTCCAGCAGGTCGGTATCGCCATGCCGTTGCAGCGCCTCGCGGTCCACCACGATGCGGCTCGCAGTGTCGTCACGGCGAGCGTCGTAGCGCTCGGACTGGACGTGCACTGCATCCAGATCGGTCGTGTTTGAAGGGGAGGGTGTCGTTGGTGGAAGGGCCATGGCATTCGCTGGTCCCATCAGGCAGCCAATGGTGAGCCACACGCCCGCGTGTGGCCGCAGTGTTGTCGGGGAGGGCGAAGATCGACGCATGGTCGTGCGGTTCCTTTGTCACGGCGGGACAGCGGGCCGCAGCAGGTCCTCCCGCGGCCGGGTATCGAAACGATGCATGGAGGGCGGCGGCAGGGCGCCGGTCAGTGCATTACTGCAACCAGTGCTGCGGGTCCACTCGTGTTCCGTTGCGCAGCAGTTCCATGTGCAGGTGTGGGCCGGTAGTGCGCCCGGTGTTGCCGCTGCGGGCGATGGGATCGCCCCTGCGCACCTGCTGGCCTGGCTGTACCGCGAAGTCCTGCAGGTGTGCAAACAGCGACTGCCAGCCACCGCCGTGATCGATCACGACAACCGTGCCGTAGTTCGCACCATCGGGATAGGCGTGCGTGGCAGCGATCACGGTGCCGTCGGCGGGGGCGAGCACGGCGGTGCCACGGCGCGCGGCGAAGTCGGTGCCGTGGTGGGCGCTCTGGCGGAAGTCGGCGACGTGCCCGAACACGCTGGTGACCCGCGCATTGGACAGTGGCATGAAGAATGACGGAGGTGGCAGCGTGGCTTCCACCAGTGTTACCGATGCGATGGGGAGTGGCAGCGTCACGGGCGTCGGTCCTGCCACCACGGTCGCCTGTACGGTGGCCACGCCGACTGTGCAGGCAGAGCCCAGTGCGAGCAGCAGCAGGACGCTGGTGAGGCCTGGGCGGCGACCGTTGTCACCCTTCAGCATGTGCTGCAGGCGCACCTGGTGGCCGCCGAGATCGCGATGGGTGAGGGCGCTGGTCGGCTGCACGGCCGTCGCGTAGCGAAGGGTCTGGACATAGGCGTGGGCCAACAGACGGCCGTCGTTGGCGGCGCCACCCTCGGCCAGTGCTCGCGCATCGCATTGCAGTTCGGCGGCCAGTTGCATGCGCGCGGCAATGCGTCGAACGAAGGGATTGAACCAGTACAGCGCACCAACAAACCGCATCAGCGCAGCGCGCTGGGGGTCGCGGCGCTGCAGGTGGGCCGCCTCGTGGCCGATGACCAGGCGAAGCGTACGATCAGGCAGGGCCAGGCATGCCGTGGGCAGGATGATCTGCGGCTGCGGCCTGCACAGGGCGAACGGCGTGCCGCTGCCTTCTACAATGCGCAACGCGACGCCTTCCTGCTGAAGCCCCTGCACAGCGTGGTGCGATTGCGGGCCAGGCAACTGCGCAGTCTGCAGCGGGTGGCTGCGGCGTAGCAGGGCCCGCAGCCGGCCGCTGGCCAATGCCCAACGAACGAGGGTCAGCATGACCCCCGCGATATAGACGGTCAGCAGCAGTGGCGTCAGCCAAGCCATCAATGGCTCGGTCGCCGCGAGTGCAGGCAGTTGTTGCACTGGCCGCAGTACGGCGGTGCCGCTGTCCAGCGCAACGGGCAATGCGCTGGCCAGCTTCTGCAACGGTGCCGCCTGCACCGGCAGCAACAGCGCAAGCAAGGGGGGCAGCACGGCACACAACCACGCCCCCAGCCAAAAGCGTGTCGACGCATGTGAAAGCCTGAGCAGCCGCTGCAGCGATTGCGCGCCGTACCAGGCCAGGCCAGCCCCCAGCAGGCTCGCAGCGAGGCTGATCATCCACGGCGCGGTTGATGACAGGCTCATGGCTGGTCCTCGTCATCCTGGAGCAGCAGCGCCTGCAGTTGCTCGATTTCCTTGTCGCTCAGCAGGCGGCTTTCGGCGAATGCCTGGGTCGGCAGCGGCCCGTCGATCTCCAGTACGCGACGAGCGAAGTCGGCACTGAGTGCGGCCAGGGTGGCCACCTTGCCGACCTTGGCACTGTAGACATTCAGACCGTGCTGGCTGCCCTCTTTCACCATGCCCTTGTCGACCATCCGTTCCAGCGTCTTGCGCGTGGACGAGTACGACCAGTCCAGTGCGGCAGCTGCCGCGTTGTGCAATTCACGCGCGCTGCAGGCGCCGTCGCGCCACAGGCACTTCAACAACTCCAGTTCGGCGTTCGAAGGTGTTGGGACGCGGGGCATGGTCAGACCTGTGCGTGCGATTGATGTCGTGAGTGTGCGACAGATGTCGCACGCCATGCAAGAGGCACATCAAGGCGCGGAGGTGCTGAGGTCAGCCGGTCGCCATCCGGTCGATGGCGCACAACGGTGTCTCGCCGGGGCGCAGGGTCAGCACGCGCACGCCGCTGCCGGTGACCGCCACGGTGTGTTCGAACTGCGCCGACAGCTTGCCGTCGCGGGTGTAGACCGGCCATTCGTCCGGCTGCTGGCGGATGGCCGGCTTGCCCTGGTTGAGCATCGGCTCGATGGTGAACACCATCCCTTCTTCCAGCACCATGCCGGTGTTGGGATGCCCGTAGTGCAGGATCTGCGGTTCCTCATGCATCTCCTGGCCGATGCCGTGGCCGCAGTACTCCTTCACCACGCTGTAGCCGTGGCTGCGTGCGTGGCGGGCGATGGCGTGGCCGATGTCGCCCAGGCGTGCGCCGGGGCGCACCGCGGCGATGCCTTTCCACATCGCCTGGTAGGCGGTCTGCACCAGCCGGCGCGCGGCGTAGTCGACATCACCGACCAGGTAGGTGGTGCTGGAGTCGGCGATGTAGCCGTTCTTTTCCAGGGTGATGTCGAGGTTGACGATCTGGCCGTTGCGCAGCACGTCGGTGGTGCTGGGCACGCCGTGGCAGATGACGTTGTCGATCGAGGTATTGAGCACATACGGGAAGCCGTACTGGCCCTTGCTGGCCGGCCGTGCCTGCAGCTCATCGACGATCATGCGCTCGACGAATTCGTTGATCTCCATCGTGCTGCGGCCCTGCAGCGGCAGCTGGTCGAGCGCGGCGAACACCTGCGCCAGCAGGCGCCCGGATTCGGCCATCAACGCGATTTCGTCGGGGCGCTTGATGATGCCCATCGGCTCAGACCTGGCCCGGGGGCAGCAGCGGCGGCTGCACGCCGGCCGCGCGCAGCTCGCTGGCGACGATGTCCTGGAAGCTCAGCGTCGGGTTCAGCTCGCAGAGCATGCCGACCCGGATCCAGAAGCTGGCCTGGGCGTTGATCGAGCGGCTGGAGACGGTACAGGCACGGCGCAGCTGGTCGTGCAGGGTGTCATCGATGTTGACGATGCCCATGGATGGCCTCGAAGTATGAATATACGAAGCGTATATGTTTCGTATATCCATCTCAAGCCAACGTCATTCAGTCGGTGTGGGTGGCGAAGCGCAGCCGGTTGCCATCGGGGTCGCGCAGCAGCACTTCGCGGGTGCCCCATTCGGTGTCATGCGGGGGCTGCTCGATCGGCACGTTGGCGGCACTGAAGGCGCGGTGCAGGTTGTCGACGTCGTCGACGATGAAGTACACCGCGCCGCCGACCTCGCAGTCGCCGCTGTGTTCGGTGAGGAAGATCGTCTGGCCGTCGCGGGTGAGCTGGGCGAACAGTGGGAAGCCGGGTTCGAAGCGGTGTTCCCAGTCGACCACGAAACCCAGCCCCTGCACGTAGAACGGCAGGGTGGTGTCGGCGTGGCGCATGCGCAGTTGCGGGATGACGGTCTGGGGCATGGCGAGGGCTCCGGGACGGGAGTCCAGTGTAGTGCCGGCCGCTGGCCGGCATTGGTCTGGTAGATGCCAACCTCGGTTGGCATTGCCGGCCAGCGGCCGGCACTACCGAAGCCATGCCGGCCAGCGGCCGGCATTACCGACGCGGTCAGCAGGCCCTCGGTACGGCAGCGATTGCCGCCAGCAGTTCGCGGTTCACCTGCTGGTGACGCGCCTGCCAGGCAGGAAGATCTTCGGCGCTGATGTCTGGTTGGCCATCCAGCGACGACAACCAGCGCTTGAAGCGACTCTGGTAGTTGGCCAGCGACACTTCCCCGGTGATGTCACTGCCGACCAGGCCGCCGGCACGCAGCGCCTCGATCACCACCAGTGCGTCTTCCAGCTGGAATCGGCCCTGGTCCCAGTTGCTGCGCGCGACGTCCTCGGCGAACACGTCCTTGTCGATCGACAGGTAGGTCGGCTGCGGCGACTTGGCCTGTTCGGCAGCGAACGCGGCGACCAGTCCCTCCGGATGCTCGAAGCGTCGGAATGCACGGCCCATGCCGAGGCGATGGCCCCAGCTGACATCCACGTCCATGCACCAGTACGTCAAGCGACCGCCCAGCAGCGGGCGCCAGTGGTTCTCCCAGGCATGGCCGAGGCCGATGTCGCTGGAGGTAATGCCGAGCACATGGATGTGCGAGATCTGCGGCAGCTTGCTGGCTGCATTCACCCATGAGCCACAATGCATGCCGAACGGAAAACGCATGTTGTCCGGATGGTTGTCCAGCACTACCAGCTGGAACGGCGCCTGTGTGCGCATGCGGCACAACAGCGGCAGGCTGAGATGATGGAAGTCGCCACTGCCCAGCATCACGGTGCCGAGCTGCGCGGGCAGCGGCGCCAGCACTTCGGCGGCGAAACGGTGCAGGGTGGCAGTGCTGCAGGCGAAGCGCAGCGGGTCGTGCCACTGCGGCAGGGCCAGGGTCTGCGCCTGGGGCAGCGGCAGCACGCCACCGTCCAGGTCGAGGATCAACGGAGAACGCAACAGCATCGTTCAACCGCCTCCATCAGGTTCGCCCTGCAGATGCGGCGCCAGCTTGCGCAGGGCAGTGCGCAGCAGCGGGGAACGGGCGTGGATCGCGTGCCGGGTGGAGGTGAAGCGGGCGCCCAGTTCGGCCTTGATCCGCGAGTCGGTCCAGCCGGCCACGTAGTGGCTCAGGCCATGCAGCAGCGCGTACTCGAGGTTGTGCATCCAGCTCACCGCGTACAGGTTGTGCTCGCGTGACTGCGGGTAGGCCAGACCGATGTACTTGTCCACCAGCTTTCCGGCGTGGATGTAGCACAGGTTCCAGCCGATCAGCTGACCTTGGTGGCGGTACAGGAACATTCGTCCCTGGCCCTGGCTGTCGGCCAGCAGGTACTGGAAATAGGTCAGGTCGAGCTGGTCGAAATGCACCGCGCTCTGCGCATACACGCCCAGGTACAGCGCATACAACTCGGCCTGCAGCCGTGGGTCGGCCAAGGCGGGATCACCGGTGGCGATGCAGTCGACCTGCAGGTCATCACGCGAACGGAGCTTGCGCCGGATGTTCTTGCGGCGCGAGGGCGACAGGCGGCCGAGGTAGCCATCGAGCGAATCGAAATCGATCGCCACCCAGGCAAGCGGCATGCCTTCCAGTTCAACGAAGCCGCGCGCCAGCAAGGCCTGCAGGAACGCCGCGCTGTGCGCATTGGCCGCGTCGTCCAGCAGCGGTGAATCGATGGCCAGGTCCTTGACCACCAGCAGCCGGGTATCGCCGATCGCGTGACGCGTCACGTCCTCGGCCAGCGCCTCAGGCGCGATGTGTGCCGGCAACGGGGTGTACTCGGTGCTGGTGGCACCGACGAAACGGGTCTTCCAAGTGATCCATGGCCGCCACAGGCGCGACAGCGGCAGGCCGAGCAGCCTGCCGCGCAGTTCGTCGTCCATTGTAGTGGTCAGGTCCAGCGGCGCACGGAAGGTCGGCAGGCCGCTGGGAAGGCGGCCTGCCTCGAATCCGAGCGGCGGGTGGGCCAGGAAGCCCTCCAGCAGCGCGGCCGGTTCCAGCGCGGTGCTGGATGCGCGTGACGTCATTTCCATCGGCACGGGAACCGGCAGCCCATCCAACCTCAGCCCTTGGCCTTGGTCAGCGCCTGGTCGAGCAGGGTGATCGCCAGGTCGATCTCTTCGTAGCTGATGTCCAGCGACGGCGCGAAGGTGATCACGTTCTTGTACCAGCCACCCACGTCGAGCACGAGGCCCATGCGCTTGCCGTCGTGCAGGAGGTCACCGGCCAGGCCGATGTCGACCATGCGGTCCAGCAGTTCCTTGTTCGGGGTGTAGCCGTCGGCCTGGCAGATTTCGGCGCGCAGGGCCAGGCCCAGGCCGTCGACGTCGCCGATTTCCGGGTGGCGCTTCTGCAGGCCACGCAGGCCGTCGAGGAAGTACGCGCCCTTTTCCGGCACGGTGCGCTCGTAGTCCATTTCCTTGCCCAGCTTCAACACTTCCAGGCCCAGGCGGGTGCCCAGCGGGTTGGAGTTGAAGGTGGAGTGGGTGGAACCCGGCGGGAACACGGTCGGGTTGATCAGCTCTTCGCGTGCCCACAGGCCGGACAGCGGGTTCAGGCCGTTGGTCAGCGCCTTGCCGAACACCAGCACGTCCGGGGTCACGCCGAAGTGCTCGATCGACCACAGCTTGCCGGTACGCCAGAAGCCCATCTGGATCTCATCGACCACCATCAGGATGCCGTACTTGTCCAGCACGCGCTTGAGGCCGGTGAAGAAGTTGCGCGGCGGAATGACGTAGCCACCGGTGCCCTGGATCGGCTCGACGTAGAACGCGGCGTACTCGGCCTGGCCGACCTTGGGGTCCCACACGCCGTTGTATTCGCTTTCGAACAGGCGCTCGAACTGCCACACGCAGTGGTCGGAATACTCGTCCGGGGTCATGCCCTTCGGGCGACGGAAGGGGTATGGGAACGGGATGAACATCGCGCGCTCGCCAAAGTGGCCGTAGCGGCGGCGGTAGCGGTAGCTGGAGGTGATCGACGAGGCACCCAGGGTGCGGCCGTGGTAGCCGCCTTCGAAGGCGAACATCAGGCTCTTGCCGCCGCGCGCGTTGCGCACGATCTTCAGCGAGTCTTCAATGGCCTGCGCGCCGCCGACATTGAAATGCACGCGACCGTCGAGGCCGAACTTCTCGTGCATGTCCACGGCAATGGTCTTGGCCAGCTGCACGCGGGTCGGATGCAGGTACTGGCTGGCGACCTGCGGCAGGGTGTCGATCTGGTCCTTCAGCGCGTCATTCAGGCGCTTGTTGCTGTAGCCGAAGTTGCAGGCCGAGTACCACATCTGCAGATCGAGGTAGGGCACGCCCGCACCGTCGAACATGTAGCTGCCTTCGCCGCGCTGGAAGATCTTCGGCGGGTCGACGTAGTGGACGGTATCGCCGAAGGAGCTGTAGCGGGCTTCGTCGGCCAGCAGCTGCGCGTCGGAGGCAGCGGCGTCGGCGTTCTTGTCAAAAATGTTCATGCAGTTCGGTTCCGTGAAGGACGTTCGAAAGGGGCGACGGGGGAGCGTGCTTGGAGGGAGTGCTCAGGCGGTGGCCAGCAGCGGGGGCAGTGCGGCGGGCTGCGGACGGGCGTCGATGCGACGTGGCTGCAGCAGGCTGCCATCGAGCAGGCGCGGCAACAGTGCGACTGCATCGTGGAAGGTGTCGATGGCGGCATGCTCGATGCCGGCATTCGTGCAATGGGTAATCAGGCGGCGCTTGGCGAACACGAAGTCGGCGTCTTCGGACACACAGAAATCCGAGCTGCCGTCACCGATCATCAGCACGCGCGGTGCTTCGTTGGCGCGCGCCTGCGCGGCGCAGGTGCACTTGCAGGTGCCACTGCGGCAGCCTTCGGCCTGGTAGGGCGACTCCAGTTCCCAATGGTCTTCGCACCAGCGCAGGTGGTTGGCCACCACCGGCAGCTGCGACAGGCCGTGGTTGGCCAGGATGCGGTGGATCGCATAGTCCAGGCCGTCACTGACGATGCGCAGCGGCAGGCCCAGTTGTTCGGCACGGCTGACAAAGGCGGCGAAGCCCGGATCGATCTGTACCTGGTCCAGATGGGCGTCGAGCGTGGCCGGGTCCAGTTTCAGCAGCCGCACCTGGCCCTGCATGCATTCACGCGAGCCGATCTTTCCCGCTTTCCACTGGTCTTCCAGTTCCTGCCAGCCCGGCTGGCCGTACTTTTCCAGCAGCGAGTCGATGACATCTTCGAGGCTGATGGTGCCGTCGAAGTCACACAGGATGCTCCAGTGCATGGGCAGGTCCGTCGATGAAAGAAACGCCCGGCCCGATGCCGGGGCAGGCTCAATGTAGGCAGGCCGCCTTTCTCGTTCCTTTCCTGTTGAAAGGCTCTTCTGACAGGCTGGGAAAACGTTCAGGAAGGTGCACGGATGAATGCGCGGAGGGCAGGCTACGCGTGCACGTTCGGGTCAGGCGCGGGCCAGGAACTGCAGTATTTCGGCAGTCTCTTCGCGGGTCTGCCAGGCGCTGTTGCCAAGGGTCAGCATGCGTGCGGCGAAGTCGCGTGCATTGGGCATGTCGTCCTGCGGCACGATGCCGCGCAGGTACGCGTAGCCGGGCAGGGCATGGATGAACATGCGGCTGGCGCCGAGACCACGTGGCCACAGGTCTTTCAGCACGGCATCGCGGGCGCGCTGGCTGGGCAGCAGCAGCATCAGCAGTGGCCAGGTGCCACCGCTGCCGGCGAGGCCGTCGACCACCTCAACGGCTGGCAGCTGTGCCAGCTGCACGCGCAGCTGCAACGCACGCAGGCGACCGGCCTGCAGGAACGCCGGCAAGCGCCGCGCGGCACGCGCGCCGATGTTCTGCCGCCAGTGGCTGACCCGGTGCTGCGGTATATCAAGCGGGAAAATGTCACCGACCGCTTCTTCCAGATCGTCGCGTTGAAGCGCACTGCGCAATGGATTGCCATACACCAGCGACAGCAGCGAAGGGCGATAGCAGGCAGCAAGGCCGATCAACTGCACGCTGCGCAGCAGCTCCCAGCGCAGGCTGGAGCGAACGTGCTGGACGGCATGTTCGGCCAGCGCAGCACGCAGTTCGTCGTCACGGCTGACCAGCAGGCCGCCTTCATGCAGGCTCAGGCCCTTGCCGGCAGCCAGGCTGAAGAATCCGATATCGCCACGCAGGCCGACACTGGTGTTGCCAACGCGTGCGCCGAGCGCCTGCGCGGCATCCTCGATCACCCAGGCGCCGGCGCCGCGCGCAACCTCGCAGGCCAGCTCGACATCGGCGATGCGCCCGCCCAGGTGAGTGGGCAGGATCGCCAGCGTGCGTGCATCGGCCAGGCGCTTGAGCTGGCCAGGGTCGAAATCGAAGTGGCCATGACGGGTGTCGCACAATTGCGCGCGCAGGCCCAGGCTGTGCACCGCGATCGGCACCAGCGGGCAGGTATAGGCCGGCATGATCACGGTGTCGCGCCTTGGCGCGCGCTTGCGCAGCGTACGCAGCGCGATCAGCAGTGCGTGCGTGCCGGAACAGGTCAGCTGCAGTGGCGGTGTGCCGAGCTGGCTGGCCAGGACTTCGCGCAGGTCGCCACCACCGGGCAGGAAATCGCTGGCCTGAATCGGCAGGCCAGCGGTAGGTGGCAGTTCGCGCGCGAACAGGCTCATCGCAGCCCACTCACGACGCGCTTTCGGCGGGACTGTGCGGGTCGTCCGCTTCAGCGCGGCCGAGGCAGACGATGCCGGCCACGATCAGTACCGCACCGAGCAGATGGTGCAGGGTCAGTGGCTCGTTCAACAGCCACGCCGACAGCAGCAGCACGCTGATCACTTCCAGGTGCGAGGCCGCGAACGCCGGGCCGATCGGCGCATGGCGCAGCAGGCTCATCCAGGTGAAGAACGCACCCACGTAGCCGAGGATGGCGCCATACACCCACGGCTGCGACAGCACGCGCAGCAGCCAGGCGGTGTTGGCCTCGACCGGCAGCGCGGCGTCACCGGCGTACTTGAAGCACAGCTGGGCCAGCGTGTCGAAGGCCATCAGCAGCGGGAAACCGATCACATACAGGCGCCTCATGAGCCGGCCCCCACCACCGCCACGCCCGCGGTGACCAGCAGCATGCCGGTCACCCGCAGCGGCGTGAGCTTCTCGCGGAACAGGAAACGACCGGCGATCATCAACGCAACGATGTTGATCGAGCCCAGCAGCACGCCCTTGGACAGCGGCACCAGCGACAGGAACGCAATCCAGGCCACGAACTCGAGCACGTAGCAGGCGATGCCGATCCACAGCCAGGGGCGGCTGAGCATGTGTTTCCAGCGTTGCAGTCCTTCGCCTTCCTGCGGGTCGCTGGCGGCGGCCTTGAAGGCGAGCTGGCCACCGGTATCGAGTACCACATTGGCCAGCCACAGCAGGGTGGCGAGTGCCCCCATCTCAGGCCACCGCCTTGAGCACGCCCGTGCGTTCACCGATCTCGGTGAAAAAGCGCGCGCTGCGACGGATCACATCGCGGCGTTCGCGATCGATGGTGATCATGTGGTAGCTGTCTTCCAGCACCACCAGTTCCTTCGGGCCGCTGACCCGCGACATCACCAGCTCGGCGTTGCCCATGCTGGCCACATCGTCTTCGCGGGCGTGCATCACCAGGCACGGTGCGGTGACCTGGTGCAGGTGGCGGCGGGTCCACTGGCTCAGCGCACGCATCTCGGCCAGCGCATGCCAGGGGTTGCCCGGCAGGCCGGCAGCCGCGCTGTCGCCGGACAGCATTGCGGCGCTGACCTGCGCGCGCAGGCGCTCGTCGCGCAGGCCGTACGGCGGTTCTTCCATGAACATGCGGTCGCGGCCGATGTTGAAGCGCTTGAACCACGGCAGCAGGAACGAGAAGCGGGCCACGGCGGGAATGTTCCAGCCGTCGTAACGGAAAGTGGCGCCGTACACGCCCACGCCGGATACCCACTCCGGGCGACGTGCCGCCAACGCCAGCGAGAGTACCGCGCCCATCGACAGGCCACCCACGAACAGCTGGTCGACCTTGCCGCGCAGGGCGGCCGCCGCATCTTCCACGCCCTGGTACCACTGTTCCCAGGTGGTCGCCAGCAGGTCATCCACGGTGCCGCAATGGCCGGGCAGTTGCACGCCGTGGACGGTGAAGCCGGCATTGTTCAGGCCCTTGCCCAGCATGCGCATTTCCGCCGGGGTGCCGGTCAGGCCATGGACCAGCAGCACGCCCTGGGGGCCACCGGGGAGGAAGAAGTCGTGCGATTCGGTCACCTGGCGGCTCCGGGACGGCAGTGGGGATGGCAGGATCGCAAGCGCGATTTTCACCAGCCTTTCAGCGCGCCGAGCCGGGTCAGGGGGCCTTCAGCAGCGGCAGCGTGATGGCGACCTTGAGCCCCCCGCCCGGGCGGTTGAGGAAGCTCAGGCGGCCGCCGAAGTGCTCTACCGCCTCGTGCGCGATGGCCAGGCCGAGGCCGGTGCCGCTGGCAGCGGTGCCCGGCGCCCGGAAGAAGCGCTCGCCCAGCCGTGGCATCACGTCGTCGGGCACGCCGGGGCCGTTGTCTTCCACATAGAGTTCGACATCATTGTCGTCCAGCGCGTGCACGCCCACCGTGACGGTGGCATTGCGGCCGGCATAACGCAGGGCGTTGTCGATCAGGTTGTCCAGCGCCTCCTGCAGCATGGCGCCGTTGCCGAGCACACGCAGCGGATGGGGGCTGCCGCGGTAGCCGAGGTCGATGCCATCGCGGATCGCCTCCGGCACGCGCATGCCAACCCACTGCGGCACCAGCTCGCACAGGTCCAGTGCTTCCACGGTATCGGGCACGGTCTGCGCCCGGCTCAGCGCCAGCAGCTGGGTGCTGACCCGGGCAGTGCGCTGGTTGAGCCGGCGGATGTGCTGCAGCGCCTCGCGCACCGTATCGGGGTCACCGTGTGCCAGCGCCTGGTCCACGTGCAGGGCCATGCCCGCCAGCGGCGAACGCAGCTGGTGCGCGGCATCGGCAATGAAGCGGTTCTGCAGGGTGATCATTTCCGCCTGGCGGGCAAACAGATCGTCGATGGTGCTGATCAGTGGCTGGATCTCCTCCGGTACGTCGGCGTCGGAGATCGGTGCCAGTTCGCCACGGCGCTGCGCCAGGCGGGTCCTCAGCGGCGTGAGGATGCGCAGGCCGTAGGTCACGCCGAACCAGACCAGTGCTGCGGTGCCCAGCGCCAGCATGGTCATCAGCGGGATGATGATCATCAGGATCTCGCGCGCCCGCTGTCGGCGGTCGGCCATGCTCTCGGCCACGGTCACCGCCAGCTGGTCCTGCGGATCGTTCATCGCCTGCGTGCAGACCGTGGCCATGCGCACCTGCTGGCCATTGAGGTTGCCGTCGTACAGCGCCGGATGCACGCCGGTGCAGTCCTGAGAAGGGGCATACGGGCTGAAGTCGGCATTGCCGCTGAGCGTACCCATGCGGCTGCTGTCGACGTTGAAGTAGCGATGGCCGTCGGGGTCATACTCGATCAGGAAGCGCGCCTGCGGCGACAGGTCGCTGGTCACCGGCATGGTGCTCAGCATCTGCGCGAACGAATGCGTGTCGTCGATCAGGTTGCGGTCGTGGATGCGGTTGGAATAGTCCAGCGCAACGTAGTAGGCCAGGATCGTGTTGAAGGTGAGCAGACCCAGCATCGGCAGCGCCAGGAAGGCGAGCAGGCGCCGGCGCAGGCTGGGCGGTCCACTGATCACGGGGTGCTGTCGTCCTGCGCGTCTTCCAGCATGTAGCCCAGCCCGCGCACGGTGCGGATGCCCATGCCGCCGGGCTGCAGCTTGCGGCGCAGGCGGTGCAGGGCGATGTCCAGGCCGTTGTCGGTCAGGTCCTGGCCCCAGTCGCACAGCGCTTCCACCAACTGCGCGCGTGACACGATGCGCTCGGCGCGCACTGCCAGTGCCGACAGCAGGCCGAACTCGCGTGCGGTCAGTTCCAGCGACTGGTCGTCGATCCACACCCGATGCCCGGCCAGGTCGATGCGAAGGCGGCCGATGCGCAGGTCCGGGTTGCCATTGCTGGTGACCCGGCGCAGCTGGGCGCGCACGCGCGCTTCGAACTCGTCCAGCGCGAACGGCTTGACCAGGTAGTCATCGGCACCCAGGTCGAGCACACGCACGCGCTCGGCCAGGCCGTCACGGGCGGTCACCACCAGCACTGCGAGGCCATCACCGCGCTGGCGCAGGCGCTGCAGCACGTCGCGGCCATCCAGCTGCGGCAGCCCCAGGTCCAGTACCAGCAGCGCGTACTGCGTCGAGCCCAGTGCAGCATCGGCGTGCGCACCGTTGTCGACGTGGTCGACCACGTGCCCCTGCCGGCGCAGCGAGGCGCACAGGCCGGAGGCGATATCCGGGTCGTCTTCAGCAATCAGAACGCGCATGCGCGGGGCTCCTGTAACGGTCAGGCCCACCGGATGGACGGGGGTGGGCCTCTCGGCTGCCGAGGGTAGCCGCAAACCGGCTGCAGGTGGAGCGCGTCGGCACCTCCCGGCACCGTCGCGCTGTCCCTCCATTCAGTCCTGCAGGCCCGGCTCACCGAGCGCCAGCGGCACCCGCGAACCATCCAGCAGGCCACGGCTGAGCTTGCCACCCTCGATGAACAGCAGTTCGCCGTTCTCGCCGTTCTTGATGCTGCTGTCGATGGCGATCACGCGGTCGCCGTGGAAGCTGCTGACGTGCGGCATCGAGGTATGGCCAACCACGATGCGCTTGAGCTGCAGGCGGTCGAGCACAGCCTGCACACCCGCGGTGTCGAGGCGGCCATCGAAATAGCCGCGGTACCAGATCGGGCTGGTCTTGCCGTCATACAGCGGTGCGGTGGCCGGGTCGGCCTTCACTTCGGCCTTGGGCAGGCCCAGCGAGGCCTGATAGGCCGCGTTGGTGCGTGCCGGGTCCAGCGCCAGCTGCACCGCCTCGGGCGAGATGCCGCCGTGCAGGAACAGGGTATCGCCGATCTTCAGCAGCACCGGGCGGGTGCGCAGCCACTGGCCGATCACCGAGTCGGCGCCATACAGCTGCGGGTAGCTGCGGCCGAGCAGCTGGGCGCTGCGCAGGTATTTCGGGTTGACGTAGCGCAGGTCGTCGTACAGCACCATGGTCTCGTGGTTGCCGAGCACGAAGTGCACCGCGCCGCCGGCGGCGGCCGCCTGCTGCTGCAGGCCATACAGCAGCCAGAAGGCTTCGGTTACCTGCGGGCCGCGGTCGAACACATCGCCGGCGATGACCAGGGTGTCCTTGCCCAGCGCCCAGCGGTCCTGTGCGTCGATGACCTTGTGGGCACGCAGCAGGCGCACCAGCAGCCCGTACTGGCCGTGGATGTCGGACAGCGCCACGATGCGCGGCACGGCCGGCAGCACGGAGACCGACGGAGCATTCGGGGCGGCCACGTGCACGCTGTGTTCGTAGCCGCAACGCGGGGTGATGTCGGTGCCTGCGGCCTGCGTGGCAAGTGTGTGAGACTCGACCTTGTCGTCGCAGATCCATCTGGCCTGCAGCTGGTTGCCCTGGCGGAACACATAGGGTCCATCGGCCTGTACGTGGTCGGCGGGCGCGGCAACCTCGCGGGCCTGCGTGGTTGCTGTGGCGCAGGCCAGCAGCGGCAACAGCAGGGCGGTCAGCAGGGAAGGGCGACAGCGCGACATCGGCGGCATCCAGCGGCGGAAAGATCCGATGCTAACCGGCGCGGGCGTCCGTCGGTGTGCGCGAATGGGCGGATCAGGTGTCGCGCCCGTCGTCCTTGAGCTTGCGCACGCGGGTGGCAGTGGGCTGAAGCGGCTGGCCATCGCGCCCGCGCGGCTGCATGTAGGGCAGCGGCCGCCGCGTCGCCAATTCGATCAGCTGCGAATGGGCTTCGCCTGCACCGAAGCGATGGCGCTCTCCCCACTGGCGCAGTGCGACCAGCAGCGGGAACAGTTCCAGGCCTGCGGCGGTGAGCACGTACTCCTGGTAGGCCGATCCATCGGAGGCTGGCTGCAGCTGCAGGATGCCGGCCTCGACCAGCCGGCGCAGGCGGTCGCTGAGGATGTTGCGCGCCGCGCCGAGGCTGCGCTGGAAATCACCGAAGCGGGTGATGCCGTCGAACGCGTCGCGGATCACCAGTAATGCCCAGCGGTCACCGAGCAGGTCGGCACTGCGGGCTACAGGGCAGGGGCTGTCGGCGTGCATGCTGGGTATCTCCGAATGTGGTTGCAGTTTAAAACCAATGGCGATAGCCTGCATCTGTTTTCAAAGTGCAACCATATGATGAGTGCCACATCGCTTCCCCGCCCGCTGCTGGTCCTGCTTGCGGCTGCCGCCGGCGCCAGCGTCGCCAACGTCTACTACGCGCAGCCGCTGCTGGATCAGCTTGCACGCGCCTTTGCGCTGGACCGGGCGGTGGCCGGCGCAGTGCTGGCTGCCACCCAGGCCGGCAGCGTGCTGGCATTGCTTGGCCTGCTGCCGCTGGCAGACCGCGGCGACCGGCGACGCCTGCTGCGGCTGCAGTTGATCGCGCTGGTGCTGGCCCTGTTGTGGCTGGCGGCGTCACGCACGGCGAGCTGGCTGTTGTCGGGCATGCTGCTGGCAGGCCTGCTGGGCACCGCGCTGACCCAGGGCCTGATTGCCTATACCGCCATGCTGGCACCGCCCGAGCAGCGCGGTCGCGTGGTCGGTGTGGTGCAGGGCGGCGTGTTCATCGGCCTGCTGCTGGCGCGCGTGGTGTCCGGTACGGTGGCGGCGGCCTTTGGCTGGCAGAGGGTCTACCTGCTGTCAGCGGTGGTGATGGCAGCGTTGGCGGCGCTGCTGTGGCGGCGCCTGCCCGCAGTACCGGTGCCGTCGGTCCCTCCACGCTGGCGCGAGCTGCTGGGCTCGATGCTGGGCATGCTGCGCCGCGATCGAACGCTGCGCGAGCGCGGGCCGCTGGCATTGCTGCTGTTTGCCGGCCTCAATGTGTTCTGGGCGGCGGCACCCTTGCCGCTGTCGGCACCGCCGCTGCACTGGTCGACCGCAACCATCGGCGCGCTCGGCCTGGCCGGCGTGGTCGGTGCGCTCATGGCGGCGCGGGTCGGACACTGGATGGACCGTGGTTTCGCGCATCGGGTCAGCCTCGGCGCGCTGTTGTTGATGCTGGTCGCGTGGTGGCCGCTGCTGGGCCTCCCGCATTCGCTGTCCTTGCTGCTGCTGGGGGTGGTCGTGCTCGACCTCGGCGGCCAGGCACTGCATGTCTCGAACCAGGCATTGTTGCTGCGTGCACCGGCAGAACAGCATGGGCGCCTGGTGGCGTTGTACATGCTGTTCTATGCACTGGGCAGTGGTGCAGGCGCGGCGGCGGGGCCCTGGATGCAGGTGCGGCATGGCTGGCCTGCCGTGTGCCTGCTGGGGGCAGGCATCGCGTTGCTGGCGCTGCTGTGGTGGGCAGCATGGCGGGTGGGGGCGGTGAAAGCAGCGGCTGGCGCGCGAACCGGTAGAGTCGACTTTTAGTCGACTGCTCTTCGTTCCGACGGCGAAAAATCCCGCGCTGCGCGCGATAGTCGACCAGCGGTCGACTCTACCTGTCCTGCCGTCATCGCTGCAGTGCACGCCGCCCCGGGGCTTCCTGCAGGTCCGCGCTGGCGACCACCACGCGGTTGCGGCCGCTGCGCTTGGCCTCGTACATCGCGGCGTCGGCACGTGCCATCAACCGCTCGTAGTCCGGATGACCATCGTGACCGGCCACGCCGATGCTGGCGGTCAGCTCCAGCACCTGGCCATTGGCCAGTGCTACCGGTGATTGTGCGATCTGTCGGCGCAGGTTCTCGGCGATCACGGTCGCCTGCGACTCGCTGGCGGCCACCAGCACCACCACGAATTCTTCGCCGCCATAGCGGAACAGGTAGTCGCTGCCACGCGTGAGCTGGCCGAGCAGGCCGGCCACGTGCTGCAACGCACGGTCGCCGGCATCGTGGCCATGGCCGTCGTTGATTGCCTTGAAATGATCCAGGTCGAGCAGCAGCAGCGAGAACGGTGTGCGGTTGCGCGTGGCCAGCTCGATTTCCCGGCGCAGCACGGTGGGCAGGAAGCGACGGTTGAGCAGGTTGGTCAGCGCGTCGCTGCCGGCATCCAGTTCGCCGATGCGCTCGAACAGCAGCGTCATCAGGGTGCGGATGGCGGCCAGGTCCTCGCGGATGGCCGGCAGCACCGCCAGTCGCTGCGCCGGAGCATCGCCACTCGCGCGCTGCAGGTGGCCGTCAATGCGGGCCATCAACTGGCCCACCTGCTGCGTTTCGCTGCTTTCGCCGAAGCTGGGGATGCCCTTGTGGGTGAACCACAGGCCGAACTCCGAGGTGGCCAGGCTGGCGTTGTCGCTGGCCTGCACGTGGCCGGCGAGGGCGTAGAGCAGGGCGTTCTCCCAGTCCAGCAGCAATGCGCGCTGGCGCTCGCGTTCGGTACCGACGTTCTGTACCAGCGAGAACAGCCGGTAGGCGGCGTCGGCACGGGTGGAGCGCTCGCGCGCATGGGTGTAGGCCAGGGTCATGCCTTCCATGGCGATGTCCATGATCGCGCTGAGGCAGGCGATGGCGGCGAACGCGGTCGCGCTGTCGGGCGCGTCGGCGCGCAGGCGCACGAACAGCTCGTGCTTGAGCACGCGCGCACCGCGGGTGACCAGGTCGACCGGGATGCCGACCCGTGCGTGTACGTCGCCGATCACCCGCTGCGAGGCGACCGTGGTGGCGATGCCAGCGGCGTCGGTGGTCAGCAGCTGTACCAGCCAGCGCTGCATGGCCGGCTGCAGGCGCTGCTTGACCTGGTCGTGGGACAGGAAGCGGCGTGCGCGCCCGTCCTGCAGCAGCACTTCGTAAAAGCGCTGGGCCAGCGCGGGTGGGGCATCGGTGGCAGCGGCGTTGAGCAGCGCGGTGGCGGCAGGGCCGGCCTGTAGCAGGCATTGCTGCCAGGCCTCGGCCAGCGGCTGGCTGGCATCGTCCAGTTGGGGTGGTTCCACGTCGATCTCTGACTGCGTACGGCAAACCATGGGTATCGGCCGCGGTGGCATACGGTTGATGGCGGGGTAGCCGGCCAGTTTACGCGCGGTGCAGGCTTGCACGGTGCGCAAAGCACATCGACGCCGCTGCGGCAATGAGTGAACGCATTTGAGAATCACTCGCATTGATGGGAGAATGCGCGCACGGAGCGGGCTGCAGGTGCCTGCAGGACGGCTCCGCCTCCCCCCCTCGTCGTTGCCTCAAGCCCTTTGCCAGAGGCCCCGCAGCCCTGCCAGAAGGTCCTGATCATGTCTCCTGCCGTTGTCCATTCACCGCGCCCGCTGGCGCTTGCCGTCGCCGCCCTGCTGGCGGGCAGCGCCCTGACCGCCCAGGCCGAAACCGACGCCACCGACATCGACACGGTGCACGTCACCGCCTCGCAGATCGCGCGCCAGGCACTGGGTACCTCGACCATCACCGCCGAGGATATCGCCCGGCGCCCGCCAGCCAACGACATCGCCGAGCTGTTGCGGACCATGCCGGGCGTCAACCTGACCGGCAACAGCGCCTCGGGGCAGTACGGCAACAACCGCCAGATCGACCTGCGTGGCATGGGCCCGGAAAACACCCTGATCCTGGTCGATGGCAAGCGCATCGGCGCACGCGATGCCGTGCGCATGGGACGCAGCGGCGAGCGCAATACCCGCGGTGACACCAACTGGGTGCCGGCGGAAATGATCGAGCGCATCGAAGTGCTGCGCGGCCCGGCGGCGGCACGCTATGGCTCCGGTGCCTCCGGCGGCGTGGTCAACATCATCACCAAGCGCCCGACCGGTGACCTGACCGGTGCGGTGGACCTGTATGGGCTGGTGCCCGAACACAGCGCCGAAGGTGGCAGCGAACGCGTCGGCCTGCAGCTGAGTGGGCCGATGACCGACACGCTGTCGTTCCGCCTGTACGGCAATCTCAACAAGACCGACGCGGACTCGCTGGAGCTCAACCGCCAGTACGCTACCAACCCCAACGCGGTGCCACCGGCCGGCCGCGAGGGCGTCAAGAACCGCGATGTCAACGCGCTGCTGCGCTGGGACGTGACCGCCAACCAGGTGGTGGAGTTCGAAGCCGGCACCAGCCGCCAGGGCAACATCTACGCTGGCGACCGCGCGGTCAGCACCACCGGTACCTCGACCGGCGTTGACCTGGCGGCACTGGCCGAGGGCGAAGCGGAGACCAACCGCATGTACCGCAACACCGGCGCGATCACCCATCGTGGCCGCTGGGGCGACGTGACCTCGCGGGTGACAGCTGCGGTGGAGGCGGTGAACAACTCACGCATCAACGAAGGCCTGGCCGGTGGCCCGGAAGGCAGCTTCAACGGCACCGACTGGTCGACCTCGCGACTGCGCAACTACCAGCTGGACGGCGAAGTGAGCTTCCCGACCACGCTGGGTGGTGCCGAGAACATCTGGACGCTTGGCTTTGAATACCTGGACAGCCGCCTGACCGACCCGTACTCGATGAGCCAGTCCAGCAGCAGCGGCGGCGGCATCCCGGGGCTGTCGGCCGATCGTGCGCGGGGCAAGGCCGATGCGCAGACCACCGCCGTGTTCGTCGAAGACAACATCTACCTGGGTGAGCGCTGGATCGTTACCCCGGGCCTGCGCTTCGACCACCACAGCCAGTTCGGCAACAACACCAGCCCCAGCCTCAACGCGCAGTTCCGCATCAACGGCGACTGGGTGGTGAAGGGCGGCATCGCCCGGGCGTTCAAGGCGCCGAACCTGTACCAGTCGAATCCGGACTATCTGTATTACACCCGTGGCAATGGCTGCCCGAATGCACTGCCGAGCCTGGGCGCCGGCTGCTACATGCGCGGCAATGCGGACCTGAAGGCGGAAACCAGCCTGAACAAGGAACTCGGCATCGAGTGGGCACCGCAGAGCGGCTGGCAGGCCTCGTTGACGTACTTCCATAACGACTACAAGGACAAGATCCAGGCCGGCTACACCCAGATCGGCCTGACTGCCGACACCAGGGGCCGCATCTTCCGCTGGGAGAACGCGCCGAAGGCGATCGTGCAGGGGCTGGAAGGCAACCTGGTGATCCCGCTGCTGGGCGAGCAGGGCAACCGCCTGAAGTGGAGCAACAACTTCACCTACATGGTGGAGAACGAGAACAAGCGCACCGGCCAGCCGCTGTCGGTGATTCCGAAGTACACCGTCAACACGATGCTGGACTGGCAGGCCACCGACAAGCTGTCGCTGCTGCTGACCGGCACGTTCTACGGCAAGCAGAAGCCGGCCACCACCAACATCAACAATGATCCGCGCTGCACCGGCACCTGCGACCCATCGATCGCACTGCAGGATCGCGGTGCGTACAACATCTGGGGCGTGAGCGCGCGCTACAAGGTGACCGAGACGGTCAGCTTCGGCTTCGGCGTGAACAACCTGGCCGACAAGCGCCTGTTCCGCGAGGCCAACAGCAGCGATGCCGGCGCGGCGACCTACAACGAGCCGGGCCGCGCGTACTGGGCCAGCCTGCGCTTCGGGTTCTGACCCGATGAGGCCTGCGCCGGGGCGTTCCCCGGCGCAGCCTGAAGGCTACTTCACCTGCCGGCAATCGCGCAGGTGGACGCCACCGGTGTCCATCTTGTCGACCACGCCTTCCAGTTTCACCCAGTCGTTCTCGCGCAGGGTGGCGCCCAGCGCCATCTGATCCGGCGCGAGCGCACAGTGCACGGTGAAGTTGGCATTGTTGTCGTCGTTCGACTGGCGCCCGCCGATGCCACCGATGCCCTTCATCTTGGTGACCAGATAGCCCACCTCGAAGGTCTTGGCAAAGCGGTTGGGCTGGGCGGTGTACACCTGGCCATCGATGATGAAACGACGGCCGAAATACTTGACGAGCAACGGCTGGTACATCGCATCGGTATCCGGCGGGGTGCTGGTGCCGGAGAACAGCGCCCTGAGCGGTGCGGTGTTGATTTCCCGCTGCAGCCGCTTGGCGTCCTTGCCCATTTCGGTGGACATGCCGACCGCAGTGGCCTGGATCGGCTTGTCGAAACCGCTGGAGACACGCACGGCTTCCGCGATCGCCTCGCCTTCGGGGCCGGTCTTGAGCTTGTCCAGCCAGCCACACAGCGCGCTGCGTGCGTCCTCTTCCTTGGCGGTCTGCCCGCGTGACAGCTTGGTACCGACCACCACGTTGCCGCCATTGGAGGCGGTGATGATGCTGACCAGCGGCATCTTGGTGTCGGTCTGCAGCACGTACATCTGGCCTTCGGTCTCGGTGATGACATCTCCGCTGACGAAGTTGTTGCCTTCGTCGAGTGCCGCCTTGCGCAGCTGGCCCAGCGCACTGCGGGGCTTCAGGCCGGGAAGGGTGACCTCGGAGGTGAAAAACTGGCCATTGCGGGGGTCGCCTACCGCCTGGAAGTTCTGCTGGCAGGTCTTGGCCGAGGCGCTTGCGGCCACGCCCAGCGTGAAGGCCACGGCGACGGCGACCCAGGGGGTCTTGGTAGTCCACATGTTCCGGATTCCTTGTGCTTGGGTGTCCATTGCGGGCCGCAACGCCGAAGCGGTCTGGCTGCCCGTTCCCCGTCCAGAGGGGATGTGGTCATCATAGTGTGGCCCGGCACGGGCGCAAGCTGCGGCGAGCCGCGACGTGCAGTCTGCAATGTTATAAACACCGTGATAGTTTCCCCACGGCCGCCGGCGTAGCCTGCCTCCATCGCAAAGGAGCTGTTGCCATGGGCCACGACCACGATCACCTGCCATCCGAGATCCGCCACGAGAAACCCCTGTGGTGGGCGCTCGGCCTGACCTCCACCTTCCTCCTCGTCGAAGTGGTGGGCGCGTTCTGGACCAACAGCCTGGCGCTGTTGTCCGACGCGGCACACATGGCCACCGACGCGCTGGCCCTGATGATCGCGCTGGTCGCGGTGCGGCTGAGCCGGCGCCCGCCGGATGCGCGTCGCACCTACGGCTATGCGCGCCTGGAAGCGCTGGGCGCAATGATCAACGGCGCGATGCTGTTCGTGGTTGCCGGCTACATCCTGTGGGAAGCCGTCGGGCGCTTCAGCAAGCCGCAGGAGATCGCCTCCACCGGCATGCTGGTGATCGCCTCGGCCGGCCTGGTCATCAACCTGATCTCGATGCGCCTGCTGCAGGCCGGCAGCGGCGAGAGCCTCAACGTGAAGGGCGCCTACCTGGAAGTATGGGCGGACATGCTCGGCTCGGTGGCGGTGATTGCGGGTGCGGTGCTGATCCAGTTCACCGGCTGGAAGCCGATCGATCCGATCCTGGCGGTGCTGATCGGCCTGTGGGTATTGCCGCGCACCTGGGTGCTGATGCGCGAGGCGATCAACGTGCTGCTGGAAGGCGTGCCCAAGGGCATGGACGTGGCCAAGGTGCGCGACAGCCTGTCCAGCCACGCCGCGGTAATGGACGTGCATGACCTGCACGTGTGGGCGCTGGCCTCCAGCACGCCGGCGCTGACCGCGCATGTCGTGATGCGCGACGGCACCGATGCCGATGCGCTGCGCCGTGAGCTGAGCGGGCGCCTGCACGATGACTTCGGCATCGAGCACGTGACACTGCAGCTTGAAGCGGACCACTGCGGCGAAGCCTGTGGTGAACCGGCGCCGGCCAAGGGCGGTGAGCACGAGGCCCATGAACGCCATGACCACGGCGAGGACGCGCAGGGCCATCGCGGCCACGTGCATCGTTGAATGGGATATGCCGTCACGCGGATCGGGTGAAACCGGCCGGGCGAAACCGACCGGGCGAAACCGGCTTGGTAGAGTCGACTGTTAGTCGACTGCTCTCCGGCGGGGCTGCGACGAAGCCCGCGCTGCGCGCGTTAGTCGACTGTCAGTCGACACTACCCTGTCGCGAGGCCAGGTGGGTCGGTTCCGGCAGGAGGCCGCCATGCAGAGTCTGCTACGAAACCAGCGGGGTGGCACCGCCTTGGTAGAGGCGACTGTCAGCCGACTGCTCTCGCAGCGAGGCTGCGACGAAGCCCGCGCTGTGCGTGATAGTCGACTGACGATCGACTCTACCCTGTCGTCCCGACACGACCGCGCAGGTTGCATCCGTCGAGAACAGCGAAGGTCATTCGTCCCGTCGCGAGGCCAGCCGATCCGCCAGCCGGGTCGGCTCCGGCAGCCGGTAACCGCGCAGGGTGCGCTGCACCCAGTCCAGCGCGGTATCGGCACTGACCCGATGGCCACCGGCCACGAACAGCGGCTTGCAGCGCAGCTTGCTGCGCAGCACCCAACCCAATTGCTCATCGCCATCGAGCAGCGGCGTATGCGCGCCGGCCTCGGTGCCCGGTTCGACGAAGCGGCCGACCAGTTTCGACTTGGCCACACCGATGCTGGGCAGGTCGGTGACCACGCCCAGATGCGCGGCCACGCCCAGCCGGCGCGGATGGCTGATGCCGTGGCCATCGACGAACACCAGTTCCGGCGTGCGTGGCAGCAGCGCCAGTGCGGCCAGCAGAGCTGGCAACTCCCGGAAGCTGAGCAGGCCGGGAATGTACGGCATCACCGTGGGAATGCGCGCTATTACCTGCGCCACGGGCTGCAATGTCTTCGCATCCAGCAGGACCGCTGCGGCGCGGGTGGTGGCACCGTTGTCCTCAAAGCCCACATCCAGCCCGGCCAGCCAGCGCACGTCGTTGGGCAGGCGGTCCTGGCGCTCCACGCGGCTGGCAAGCTGGGTCTGCTGCGCGCGGGCAGCGGCGACGCTGCCTTCCCAGCGCCCGGGGTCGATCACCGTGTTCATTGGCTGGAGCATCGCATGCGCGGCGCCACGGCCCGGTGAGCGGCAGCCGGGGCTACAATGGCGGCCTGCCTTTCCTCGCGTTGGAGACCCTGCAGTGACCCGTAAACTCGTACTGTTGCGCCATGGCCAGAGCCAGTGGAACCTGGACAACCGCTTCACCGGCTGGGTCGATGTCGACCTGACCGAGCAGGGGCGCCGGGAAGCGGCCGCCGCCGGTCGCCTGATGCGCGAGGAAGGCCTGCAGTTCGACGTCGCCCATACCTCCGTACTGAAGCGCGCCATCCACACCCTTCAGGGTGCGCTGGCCGAGCTGGAGCAGGACTGGCTGCCGGTGAACAAGTCCTGGCGCCTCAACGAGCGTCACTACGGCGGCCTGCAGGGCCTGGACAAGGCCGAGACCGCCGCCAAGCACGGCGAGGAGCAGGTCAAGGTGTGGCGCCGTTCGTACGACATCCCGCCGCCGCCGATGGAGCTGGAAGATCCGGGCCACCCGATCCATGACCGCCGCTACGCCGGCCTGGACCGCAACGCGCTGCCGGGCACCGAATCGCTGGCCACCACCCTGGATCGCGTGCTGCCGTACTGGCACGACGCGATCGCGCCGCAGCTGAAGGACGGCAAGACCGTGCTGGTCACCGCCCACGGCAACTCGCTGCGCGCGCTGTACAAGTACCTCAACAATGTCTCGCGCGAGGAAATCCTCGAGCTGAACATCCCGACCGGCATCCCGCTGCTGTTCGAACTGAACGACGACCTGACGGTGCAGTCGTTCCGCTACCTGGGCGACCCGGAAGCGGCGCGCAAGGCTGCTGAAGCCGTGGCCAACCAGGGCAAGGCGAAATAAGTAGATACCCACCGTTGGTGGGTATTCTTCTGCTGGGTGTGTGCGGACCAACGGTCTGCACACACCCGCTTGCGACCACGGGCGTTCCCCCTGTGACCTTTGGCCGGTCCCTGTCGTGGGCCTCCCCGGCTACCCTGTGAAATTACCCGCAGGAGAGCCTCATGAACGTCCGCAACCTGGTCCCGCTGGGCCTGACCATCGCCATCGCTGCCTCGCTGGCGGCCTGTGGCAAGAACGAAACCGCACCGGCGGCCGGTGCCGACGCCAAACCGGCCTTCGACCTGTCGCAGATCAAGACGCCGCTGATCTCGCTCAACAGCGCCGACCTCGATCCGGCCATCTCGGCCTGTACCGACCTCAATGGCTTCGTCAACAGCAAGTGGCTGAAGGCCAACCCGGTGCCGGGTGACCAGACCACCTGGGGCAGCTTCGAGATCCTGCGCGAGCGCTCGCTGGAAGTGCAGCACGCGCTGGTGCAGCAGGCCGCCGCCAGCCAGGCCAAGGCCGGCTCGGTGGAAGCCAAGATCGGTGACATCTGGAAGACCGGCAATGACGAAGCCAAGATCGAAGCCGCCGGCCTCGCGCCGCTGCAGCCGCAGCTGGACAAGATCACCGCGCTGAACGATACCGCCGCCATCACCCAGTACCTGCGCGACAGCCAGGCCGAGGGCAAGGGCGTGCTGTTCTCGCTGTTTGCCAATGCTGATTACAAGGATTCGGCCAACGTCATCGCCTACGTCGGCCAGGGCGGCCTGGGCCTGCCGGAGAAGGGCTACTACTTCGACGATGCGCAGGCCAAGATCCGCGACGCCTACGTGGCCTACATCGCGCAGGTGCTGACCCTGTCCGGCGTGGACGCCGCGCAGGCCGCCGAGCAGGCCAAGGCCGTGATGGCCTTTGAAACCCGCCTGGCCAAGGCCTCGATGTCGCGCATCGAAATGCGTGACCCGGCCAAGCGCTACAACCCGCTCAGCGCCGCAGACGCCGACAAGCTGACCCCGAACTTCAGCTGGACCGCGCTGTTCGACACCCTGAAGGTGCCGGCCGCACAGAAGTTCTCGCTGGCCCAGCCGGGCTTCTTCGGTGAAATGGACAAGATGCTGGCCGATGTGCCGGCCAGCACCTGGCAGGCCTACCTGCGCTTCCACACCATCGACGACGCCTCGCCGTACCTGAGCAGCCAGTTCGAGAAGGCCAACTTCGAGTTCTATGGCAAGACCCTGCGCGGCCAGCAGGAAATGCAGCCGCGCTGGAAGCGCGTGCTGGAGTCGGTCAACGGTGGCATGGGTGAAGCCCTTGGCCAGCTGTACGTCGACGCCGTGTTCCCGGCCGAGTCGAAGGTGGCCATGCAGCACCTGGTGGAGAACCTGTCGCAGGCATTGAAGGCGCGTCTGGAGCAGCTGCCGTGGATGGGCGAGGAAACGAAGAAGAAGGCACTGGAAAAGTGGGCCAGCTTCACCCCGAAGATCGGCTACCCGGACAAGTGGCGTGACTGGGCGGGCCTGCAGACCAACGGCGACAGCTACCTCGGCAACATGCAGGCAGCGCGTGCGTTCAACTACCGCTACATGCTGGACAAGATCGGCAAGCCGGTGGACAAGACCGAGTGGGGCATGACCCCGCAGACGGTCAACGCCTACTACAACGCCACCAAAAACGAGATCGTGTTCCCGGCGGCGATCCTGCAGGCGCCGTTCTTCGACGCCAAGGCCGATCCGGCGCTGAACTACGGCGGCATCGGTGCGGTCATCGGCCACGAAATGATGCACGGCTACGACGACTCGGGCAGCCAGTTCGCCGCCAACGGCAACTTCGACAACTGGTGGACCGACGCCGACCGCAAGGCCTTCACCGAGCGTACCGACCAGCTGGTTGCACAGTTCGATGGCTACGAGTCGGTGCCGGGCGTGTTCGTGAAGGGCAAGCTGACCCTGGGCGAGAACATCGGCGATCTGGGTGGCCTGACCGTGGCCTACGACGCACTGCAGATGGCGCTGAAGGAAGACCCGAAGGCGAATGTGGAAGTGGATGGCCACAGCCAGGACCAGCGCTTCTTCATGAACTGGGCCACCGTGTGGCGCCGCAACTTCACCGACGGTGAGCTGCGCGTACGCCTGAACACCGACCCGCATGCGCCGGCCAACTTCCGAGCCAACGGTGCACCGTCGAACATGCCGTCCTTCTCTGCGGCGTTCCAGTGCAAGGCCGGCGACGCGATGGTGCGTGCCGACGACAAGCGCGTGGTGATCTGGTAATCGATCACCCGTGATGCGTGCGAAAGGCCCGGCGAACGCCGGGCCTTTTGTTTTCCAGGCCGATAGCGATGAGCGGACGGGTAGAGTCGAGTGTCAGTCGACTATCGCGCGCAGCGCGGGATTTTCTCGATCCGAAGAGCAGTCGACTAACAGTCGACTCTACCGCCGGGCGTTTCACGTGCCGGGAGTCGACCAACCGGTTCGACGGAATCCGCTTGGTAGAGTCGACCGTTGGTCGACTATCGCGCGCAGCGCGGGATTTTCTCGATCTGGACGAAGGGCAGTCGACTAACAGTCGACTCTACCCGGCGGGTCGTTTCACGTGCGGGAAGATCTCAGGCCAGCTCGGGTTCCTGCGCCAGCAGGCGATGGAAGCGTTGCAGAACGTAAGGATCGATCAGGCCACCAGATTGCTCGTCGATGATGCGCAGAGCCGTCTCGTGTTCCATCGCGGCACGGTAGGGACGCACGCTGGTCATCGCGTCATAGGCATCCGCAACGGTGACGATGCGTGAGCCCAACGGAATGCTCTCGCCGCGCAGCCCATCGGGATAGCCACTGCCATCGAACGCCTCGTGATGGGCGCGGATCAGCCGCGCAACCGGTGCCGCGTCGCTGCGGCCGGTGGCCAGGAAGATGTGTTCACCGCGCACCGGATGCTCGCGCATGATTGCGCGCTCCTCATCGGTATGCCGGCGCGGGGCCAGCAGCACCTCATCGGGAATGCCGATCTTGCCGATGTCATGGAAGCGTGCGGCCAGACCGATCTGCGCACTGGCCTCGTCATCCAGATCGCAGTGCGTGGCCAGGCGCTGCGCGAGCAGGCCAACGCGGTCGCAATGGTGGCGGGTATAAGCGTCGCGCATCTGCAGCGACATCGAGAGGGCATCGATCAGGCAGGCCTGTGCATGCAGCAGGTCGGGGGCGGGTACGGCGTCAGGAAACATGGTCATCCGCCCGCACCGGGTGGGGACCGGTGCGGGGTGTTCGGGGGCGATCAACCCGGGGCGAGGGTGGTCAGAAGGGCGCGGGCCGCGTTGAAGCGGTCCTCCGGCAACGGCAGAGGATGCTTGATGCGAAGCTTGTCGGGCCCTTCCATGGCATAGAGGTTTGGCTGTTTCTGGATCAGCTGGATCACCGCCATCGGATCGATGTTCGGCTTGGACTCGAACACGATGCGGCCGCCGTTCTCACCCAGGTCCAGCTTGCGGATGCCCAGCGTGTTGGCTTTCAGCTTCAGCTCGGCGATGGCGAACAGGTGCTTGGCCGCATCCGGCAGCAGGCCGAAGCGGTCGATCATCTCCACCTGCAGTTCGCGCAGTGCATCGCTGTCACGCGCGCTGGAAATGCGCTTGTACAGGGTCAGGCGGGTGTGCACGTCCGGCAGGTAGTCTTCCGGGATCAGTGCCGGCACATGCAGCTCGACCTCGGCACCACGCACTTCCTCGCCGGCATCCAGGTCGGGCAGCTTGCCCTGCTTGATGCTGCGAACCGCGCGCTCCAGAAGCTCGGTGTACAGGCTGAAGCCGACCTCGGCCATCTGCCCGCTCTGGTCCTCGCCGAGCAGTTCGCCGGCACCGCGGATCTCCAGATCGTGCGTGGCCAGGGTGAAGCCGGCGCCCAGTTCGTCCATCGAGGCGATCGCTTCCAGGCGCTTCTCAGCGTCGGGGGTGATCGCGCGGCGGTCGGGGGTGATCAGGTAGGCGTAGGCACGGTGGTGCGAACGGCCCACGCGGCCACGCAGCTGGTGCAGCTGGGCCAGGCCGAAGCGGTCGGCGCGGTTGATGATGATGGTGTTGGCGTTGGGGATGTCGATGCCCGATTCGATGATCGTGGTCGACAGCAGCACGTTGAAGCGCTGCTTCTGGAAGTCCAGCATCACCTTTTCCAGCTCGCGCTCGGGCATCTGCCCGTGGGCGATGCCGATGCGCGCTTCCGGCACCAGCTCGGACAGCTCGCGCTGCATGCGGCCGATGCTTTCCACGTCGTTGTGCAGGAAGTACAGCTGGCCGCCACGTGCCAGCTCGCGCTGGAAGGCTTCGCGCAGCAGCGCGTTGTCCCACTGGGTGATGAAGGTCTGCACCGCCAGCCGGTTCGGCGGCGGCGTGGCGATGATCGACAGGTCGCGCAGGCCGGCCATGGCCATGTTCAAGGTGCGCGGGATCGGCGTGGCGGTCAGGGTCAGCAGGTGCACGTTGGCGCGCAGCGCCTTCAGGGCTTCCTTCTGGCGCACGCCGAAACGCTGCTCTTCGTCGACGATGACCATGCCCAGGTCCTTGAACTTCACGTCGGGCTGCAGCAGGCGATGGGTGCCGACGATGACGTCGATGGTGCCGGCAGCGACCTTTTCCAGCTCGGCCTTGATCTCCTTGGTGCTCTTGAAGCGCGACAGCACCTCGACCTTCAGCGGGTAATCGGCGAAGCGGTCGCGGAAGTTGCGGTAATGCTGTTCGGCCAGCAGCGTGGTCGGCACCAGCACGGCCACCTGCTTGCCGGCACTGGCGGCGGCGAATGCCGCACGCACCGCCACCTCGGTCTTGCCGAAACCGACGTCGCCGCAGACCACACGGTCCATCGGCTGGCTGTTGGCGAGGTCGCGCAGGGTGGCGTCGATGGCGGCCAGCTGATCGGGGGTTTCCTCGAACGGGAATCCGGCTGCGAACGGCTCGTACATCGCACGGTCCACCTGCAGTGCCAGGCCGGCACGCGCCTGGCGGCGGGCCTGGATCTCCAGCAGTTCGGCAGCGACGTCGCGCACCTTTTCGGCGGCCTTGCGCTTGGCCTTGCTCCACTGCTCGCCACCGAGCGAATGCAGCGGCGCGGTTTCCGCTGAAGCGCCGGAGTAGCGGCTGATCAGGTGCAGCTGGGCGACCGGCACATACAGGCGGTCGCCCTTGGCGTATTCGATTTCGAGGAACTCGCCGGGCATGCCGCCGACGTCCATCGCGATCAGGCCACGGTAGCGGCCGACGCCATGGTCCTCGTGCACGATCGGTGCACCCTCGGTCAGCTCGCCGAGGTCGCGGATGATCGCTTCCGGCTCGCGGCCGGCACGGCGCGTGCGGCGGGTGCTGCCGGCGCGCTCGGGGAACAGCTGGCGCTCGGTCAGCACCGCGATGCGCGGATCGTCCAGTGCGAAGCCATCTTCCAGCGGTGCCACCGCGATCGCGAAGCGCGCATCGTCGGCGAGGAAGCTGGGCAGGTCGGCCACCACCGGCGGCTTCAGCTCGGCGGCCTGCAGCACTTCCAGCAGGGCCTCGCGACGTCCGGGCGAATCGGCGGCGATCAGTACCCGGCCCGGATAGTGGCCGAGGAAGGATTTCAGCGCGTCGCCAGCGGGGGCCTCGCGCGCGGCCACCGGCAGCGGCGGCAGCGGCTGGTCACCCAGCGCATGGGCATCGGCGATGCGCGCGTGGTCAGCCGACCACACCTCGATGCGCGGGGCATCGTTCAGGCGCTCGCGCAGCAGCTCCGGCGGCAGGTACAACGCCGAAGGCGGCAGCAGCGGGCGCTCCACATCATGGCGGCGCTGCTCATAGCGGTCCGCGGTCTGCGCCCAGAACGCGACGGACGCTTCATACGCACCGGTACAGACCACCGGCAGGCTGCCGTCGGGCAGGTAGTCGAACAGGGTCGCGGTGCGTTCGAAGAACAGCGGCAGGTAGTACTCGACGCCGGCCGGGGCCAGCCCGGACTTCAGATCCTGGTACAGCGAACTGCGCCGGGTATCCACATCGAAACGCTCGCGCAGCGTGGCCAGCACGCGTGCGATGCTGGCCTCGTCCATCGGCACTTCGCGGCCGGGCAGCATGTGCACCGCCTCGACCTTGTCCAGCGAACGCTGGCTTTCCGGATCGAAGGCACGGATCGAGTCGATGTCCTCGTCCAGTAGTTCTACCCGCAGCGGCTCGTCGGCGCCCATCGGGAACACGTCGAGCAGGCCGCCGCGCACCGCGAAGTCACCTGGGTCCATCACCTGCGGCACGTTGCGGTAGCCGGCGCTTTCCAGGCGACGCTTCTCGGCTTCCAGGTCCAGGCGCTGGCCGACTTTCAGGTCGAAGCTGCCACCGATCACATAGCTGCGCGGGGCCAGCTGCTGCAGCAGGGTCTGCACCGGCACGATCACCAGGCCGCGCTTCAGCGCCGGCAGGCGGTGCAGGGCGGACAAGCGCTGCGAGATGATGTCCGGATGCGGGCTGAAGCGGTCGTAGGGCAGGGTTTCCCAGTCCGGGAAGGCGACCACCGGCAGGGCCGGGTCACCGCCAAGCAGGGTCTGCAGGTCGGCTTCGAGCTGGTTGGCACCGTGGTTGTCACGGGCGATCACCAGCAGCGGGGCGTCATGCGCACGCGCGGCCTGGGCCAGGTACCAGGCCAGGGCGGTCGGCGAGGCGGGGGCGCGCCACCAGGCGCGGAGCTGGCCGGCGCGCGGCAGCGGCGGGGCGGGGTATGAGGTACGCGACATGGACCCCAGATTTTAGCAGAAGCCCGATCGAAGCCCGGTGGGTCGTGCCGGCCGTTTGCCGACGGCCTCACGTGCCGTTGGGGGAACACAATGCCGGCCAGCGGCCGGCACTACCGGGAGGCATGGCCGGGCAGGGCCCGGCGCATCCGTCAGTTGTCCAGCTCCAGCACCATCCGCACCAGGCCTTCGGCACCGGTCGGGTGCGGCACCGGCTTGAAGCCCAGCGAGGCGGCCAGCTGCTTCATCGGCTCGTTCTCGGCGGCAACGTCGCCGTACAGGCGGTCGAGGTACTTGCCGCGGCCCCACTTCACCAGCTTGCGCATCAGCTGCCGGCCCAGGCCCTGGCCAATGAGGAAGCGGCTGATCAGGATCGCGTACTCGGCTTCACGGGTACCGGGGATGATCGAGGCCCGGGCGACCGCGCCGACCACCGCTTCGCCAGCGGGCAGGGACTCGGCTGCGACCAGGGTGATCTCGGTCTTGGGATTGGGGTGGGTCAGGCGCTGGGTGGTTTCCGGTGACAGCTCGGTCACCGCCTGCAGGAAACGATCACGGATTTCTTCCGGCCCGAACAGGCTGAACGCCGCTTGCAGCGGTGCGCCGTCTTCCGGGCGGATGGGGCGGATCAGCAGCTCGTGGCCGCTGGGAGCCTTGAAGATCTCATGCCAGGGCGGCATGCGGTTGCGAGTGGCCATACCGGGTGATTCCTTGGTGGTCCATCGATTGTGGCATCACCGGGGCTGCATTCCGTGAACGAAAGGCTCACGGCGGTACAGCCTCGTGAAGGCCGTTATTCGGGGGCTTTGAGCCAATCCAGGCGGGTGCTGGCCCCCGGTTCGCCCAGGTGCTGGCGCAGCGCCGGCAGGGCCGGGCCGACCACCCGGTCGAACTGCCACGGCGGGTTGAGCAACAGCATGCCGCTGCCGTTGAGGCGCAGCGGCGAGTCGTCCGGGCGCACCAGGAACTCGATCGTCATCGCCGACTTGACCGGCAGGGCAGTGGCCTTGCGCAGGAAATGCAGGATGGTGCGGCGCTGCTTGATCGGGAACCAGACCGCACAGGTGGCCTGCGGCCAGCGTGCCAGGGTCTCGGCCAGGGCAGCCAGGATGTTCTGGTATTCGGCGTCCTGCGCCTCGTACGGCGGATCGATCAGCACCAGGCCACGACCGATCTTGCTGCCGTTGAACTTCGGCGGCAGCAGCGAGCGCAGCAGGGCATAGCCATCGCCAGCGCGCACATCGACGCGGCTGTCATGGGCGAACAGGGCCTTCAGCGTGGCCGTTTCGGCTTCCTGCAGCTCGCAGACCGCCATCCGGTCCTGCGCGCGCATCGCCTGTGCGCTCAGCAGCGGCGAGCCCGGGTAGTTGGTCAGCGCTCCCACCGGGTTGTCGGCCTGGACCGCCTTCAGGTAGCGCTCGACCACCTCCGGCAGCTTGGGCTGGGCCATCAGCCGCATGATCCCGGATTCGGCCTCCAGGGTCTTGCGGCTCTCTTCGCTGGCCAGCAGGTAGCGGCCGGCACCGCCGTGGGTGTCGAGCACGAAGAACGGGCTGTCCTTGCGCTTGAAGCTGTCGATCAGGGCCAGCTGCACGATGTGCTTGAGCACATCGGCGTGGTTGCCGGCATGGAAGGCGTGGCGATAGTTCATGGGCGGCAGTGTACGGGGCGGCGGCCGCAGCGGCTATGCTGCGCGCCATGACAGCTCCCGTTGCCCATGTCCTGGTAGTCGAGGACGAAGCCGCCATCGCCGAAACCGTGCTCTATGCGCTGCGCAGCGAGGGCTATGCCGCCAGCCACTGCCTGCTCGGCGGGGAGGCGCTGCAGCGGCTGCAGGCCGGGGATATCGACGTGGTGGTGCTGGACGTGGGCCTGCCCGACCTGGGCGGTTTCGAGGTGTGCCGGCGCCTGCGCGCGCAGCCCGGGCCGGCGGCGCAGCTGCCGGTGATCTTCCTGACCGCCCGCAATGATGAAGTGGACCGCGTGCTCGGCCTGGAGCTGGGCGCCGACGACTACATGACCAAGCCGTTCTCGCCGCGCGAGCTGGTGGCGCGGGTGCGTGCACGCCTGCGCCGTGCGGCGCCGGTCATCGCAGCGCCCAGCGCCGATGCAGGCTGGCAGGAACATGGCGCGTTCGCCATCGACCGCGAAGGCCGGCGCATCCGCTTCCGTGGCCAGGCACTGGATCTGACCCGCTACGAGTACGCGCTGCTGGAGGCGCTGCTGCAGCGACCCGGTGCCATCCTCAGCCGTGCCCAGCTGATGGACCGTGGCTGGGACAGCAGCGCCGACAGTGCCGACCGCACCGTCGATACCCATGTAAAGACGCTGCGTGCCAAGCTGCGCGCGGCCGGTGCCAGCGACGACCCGATCCGCACCCACCGTGGCCTTGGCTACGCGCTGGAGGTCTAGCCGATGCGCCTGGTGCTGAAGCTGTTCCTGGGCTTCTTCCTGATCACCGGCATCGCGGCCTTCTTCGTGATGCGCGTGTTCGTCAACGAAGTGAAGCCGGGTGTGCGCCAGGCGATGGAATCGACCCTGGTCGATGCGGCCAACGTGCTGGCCGAGATGGCCGCCGCCGACGTCAAGGACGGCACCATCCGCAGCGGCAGCTTCACCCGCAACCTGGCCAAGGCACGGCAGCGCGACCTGAAGGCAATGGTCTGGCGTTTCCCGAAGCGCTCGCTGGATTACCGGGTGACCATCACCGATGCCAAGGGCATCGTCATCTACGACTCGCTTGGCCGTGACCTTGGCCGCGACAATTCGCGCTGGAATGATGTCTACCGCACCCTGCGTGGCGAGTACGGTGCCCGTTCCAGCCCCGAGATTCCGGGCGAGGAAGGCGATACGGTGATGCATGTGGCGGCGCCGGTATACGACCCGGCCGATGGCCGCACCCTGATCGGCGTGCTCAGCCTGGCCCAGCCCAACCGCAGCATTGATCCGTTCATCGCTGCCAGCCAGCGCGCCATCATCGAGCGCGGTGCCTGGCTCATCGGATTGTCGGCGCTGGTCGGCGTGCTGGTGACGATGTGGCTGACCACTGGCCTCGGCCAGCTCAGCCGCTACGCACGCGCGGTCAGCGCGGGCGAACCGGTGCCACCACCACGGCGCCGCCGCGACGAGATCGGCGATCTCGGCCAGGCGCTGGAAACGATGCGCCGCAAGCTCGAAGGGAAGGCCTACGTCGAGCAGTACGTGCAGTCGCTGACGCACGAGATGAAGAGCCCGCTGGCGGCGATCCGCGGTGCCGCCGAACTGCTGCAGGAGCCGTTGCCCGAAGCGGACCGCGTGCATTTCGCGCGCAGCATTGTCGATCAGCAGGAGCGGCTGACCGAGACCATCGACAAGCTGCTGGCGCTGGCCGAAGTGGAACAGCACGGCTGGCTGCAGACCCGCGACCCGATTGCATTGCCGGCATTGCTGGCCGATGCGGCCGCGGCCGCGCAGGTGCGTGCACAGGCGGCCGGTGTGCGGGTCCACATCGGCAACGTGCCCGACCTGCGGGTGCAGGGCGACGGCTACCTGCTGCGGCAGGCGCTGCACAACCTGATCGACAACGCGATTGCCTTCTCGCCGTCCGGCGCGGAGATCGCGCTGCAGGCCGAGGTGGATGGACAGGGCGTGCGCCTGCAGGTGGCCGACCGCGGCGCCGGCATCCCGGACTATGCGCGCGAACGGGTGTTCGAACGCTTCTATTCGCTGGCGCGGCCCGGCAGCGGGCGGCGCAGTTCCGGCCTGGGCCTGCCATTCGTGCAGGAAGTCGCGCGCCTGCACGATGGACGCGCCAGTGTCGACGTCCGCGAGGGCGGCGGCACCGTGGCCAGCCTGTGGCTGCCATCGGGTGCGCCGGGCCAGCGCCCGCGCCGCTGACTTCACACTCGCTTCAAATTCGCCACAAACCCTGCTCACCCCAGCGGTCCATCCTGCAGCCCTCTCAAACGAGGATGGACCATGAAATCCCTGAAGATGCTGCTGAGGTTCGCCATTGTCGGCGGGCTGATCCTGCTGCTGCTGGTGCCGCTGACCATGATCCGCGGGGTCATCAACGAACGCAGCGCATACCGCGACGAGGCGTTCTCGCGGGTGGCCGACAGCCGCGCCGGTGCACAGCAGCTGGTGGGCCCGGTGCGGGTGGTGCCATGGGTGGAACGCAAGCAGGTTGAACTGGTCGACCCACTGGGCGTCAAGAAGACCGAGATACAGGTCACCGAGGGGCACTGGCTGCAGATGCCGGCGTCGCTGGAGGTGGGCGGCGAGATGCTGCCGAGCCAGCGCGAAGTCGGCCTGTTCAAGGTACCGGTGTACAGCTGGAACGGCCAGATGAAGGCGACCTTCGCCGCAGACGACTATCCGGTGAAGGCCGGCCGCAGTTACGGCCAGCCGTATGTCGCGGTTGGTGTATCCGATGTGCGGGGCCTGGTGGGTACGCCGAACCTGCGCGTGGATGGCAAGCAGCTGCGGTTGCTGCCGGGCGTTGGCGCGGCCAGCGAGGTGGGGCGAGGCCTGCACGCACCGGTGGCCGGTTTCGCTGCGGATCAGGGCGGCACGCTGGCTGCCAGCACGGTTGAACTGGAGCTGCGCCTGGATGGCAGCCGCATGCTGTCGGTGGTGCCGGTGGGCGATGACACCCAGATCGCGCTGCGTTCGAGCTGGCCGCATCCGTCATTCAGCGGTGCGTTCCTGCCCAACGAACGCCGCGTTGATGCGCAGGGCTTCGATGCACGCTGGGCGGTGTCCTCGCTGGCCTCCGATGCCCAGCGCCAGCTGCGCAATGATGGTGCGGTCGACTCGCAGGCGGTGACGGTGTCGCTGGTCGATCCGGTCGATACCTACACCCAGGCCGACCGTGCCTCGAAATACGGCGTGCTGTTCGTGCTGCTCACCTTCGTCGGCTTCATCCTGTTCGAGCTGATCAAGTCGCTGCGCATCCACCCGCTGCAGTACCTGATGGTGGGCCTGGCACTGGCGATCTTCTTCCTGCTGCTGATCAGCCTGTCCGAGCACATCGCGTTCTGGAAGGCCTATCTGGTCTCGGCGGTGGCCTGTATCGGCCTGCAGGCGGTGTACCTGGCCAATGTGCTGGGCCACTGGAAGCGCGGTCTCGGCTTCGCTGCGCTGCTGACCGTGCTGTACGGCGCGCTGTATGGCCTGCTGGTGTCGGAGAACAACGCGCTGTTGATGGGTTCGCTGCTGCTGTTCGTGATCCTGGCGCTGGCGATGTGGGTGACGCGCCGGGTCGACTGGTACGCGCTTGGCGCGGAACTGAAGTAAGGAGCAGGTCATGGGCTGGCGCCAGGGATTGCGGCAACGGGCACGGCAGGGCATTCCGGCCCTGCTGGAAGTGGATGCGCTGCTGCAGGCACATGGCGTGCTGGCGGCCCTGCCGGGGGCGCGGATCGCCCCCGGCCTGGTCCGCTTCCAGCTGGCGGCGGTGACCTGCGAAGGATTGCAGGGGCAGGGATTGCGCTGGCTGCAGGGCGCGCGGCAGGGACGCGGTGCGGTGGCTGGCCGGGTGCCGCGCTAC
The DNA here is from genome assembly GCF_030985535.1 of Stenotrophomonas sp. Sm2128. Taxonomy (NCBI): domain Bacteria; kingdom Pseudomonadati; phylum Pseudomonadota; class Gammaproteobacteria; order Lysobacterales; family Lysobacteraceae; genus Stenotrophomonas; species Stenotrophomonas sp. Sm2128. The sequence goes on along the minus strand of NZ_JAPTFQ010000005.1, from coordinate 4,077 downwards.
CGGCCATGGAAGGCCGGGGCGGAGGCGCTGGCCGAGATCGGTATCGGTGGCCTTCCGGATGACTGGCCCGCACACGCGGCGGTGTACGGCTGCAGCAGCATCGACCGGCGGCACTGGTTGCTGCTGCTGCCGGAACGGGCACAGTTGTGGCTGGGGTGGAGCGGGTGATTGGGCTGTTCATCCACGCATGGCGTGGATCTACTGTTGTGGGTGCGAACCTTGGTTCGCACGCTCCCGCCCATGACCGATGGGACGGTATCCCCGCGCCCCTGCTGGCTAGACTCGACGAGTTGATGATCGAGCCGAAGGGCAGGGGTGCGATGTGTTGAAGTGGGGCATGCTGGCCGCAGCGCTGGCGATGGGTGGCAATGCAGCAGCGCAGCAGCGCGAAACGGTGGACCTGGACATGGTCAGCCGCATCCGCCAGGAGGCGTTCCATCGTTCGCAGGTGATGGACACTTTCAGCTATCTCACCGAGCGCATCGGCCCGCGCCTGACCAACTCGCCGGCGATGGGGCGCGCCAACGCCTGGACCCGCGGCAAGTTCAACGAATGGAAGCTGGACAACGTCCACGACGAGGCCTTCGACGACTTCGGGCGCGGCTGGGAGTTCACTTCGGCGAGCGTGGAGATGCTGGGCGACCGCGTGCAGCCGCTGCATGCACTGCCCAAGGCCTGGACGCCGGGCACCAAGGGGCCGGTTGAAGGCGAGCTGGTCCAGGTCGAGATCAAGAAGCCCGAAGACATCGAGAAGTACCGCGGCAAGCTGCGCGGCAAGATCCTGCTGCTGGGCGAGGCCCGCGAGTACAAGCGCGGCACCGAGGCGGATTCGCATCGCCACGACGCCACCTCGCTGGAAGGCCTGCAGGAGTTCACCCTGCCCAAGGACAAGGACGCCACCGCCGAGCGTGCCAAGCGGGTCAAGGAGTACCAGGAACGCCAGCAGCTGGCGACCAAGGTCAATGCGTTCTTCGTGGAAGAGGGCGCGCTGGCCTCGATCAGCATCAGCAGCTGGGACAACGGCATCATCCGGGTTGCCGGTGGGGGTTCGCGCAAGGCCGGCGAGTCGGTGGGCATCCCCGAGCTGGCGATGATCAGCGAGCACTTCAATCCGCTGGTGCGCGCGCTCGAGGCCAAGCAGACGGTGCGCCTGCGCGTGGATGTGGCAGCACGCTTCACCGATGAGGCCGACCAGCCCGGTTACAACACGCTGGCCGAGATCCGTGGCAGCAGCAAGCCCGATGAAGTGGTGATGATCGGCGCGCACCTGGATTCCTGGCACAGCGGTACCGGTGCGGCCGACAACGCGGCTGGCGTGGCGGTGATGATGGAGGCGATGCGCATCCTCAAGGCCACCGGCGCCAAGCCCAGGCGCACCATCCGCGTGGCGTTGTGGAGCGGTGAGGAACAGGGCCTGATCGGCTCGCAGGCCTATGTGGCCAAGCACTTCGGTCGTTTCCCGGAACCCACCGACCCGGCGCAGAAGGCGCTGCCGGCCTCGCTGCGCGAGCCCACCGGCGCGCTGCAGAAGACCCGCGATTACGGCAAGTTCCAGGTCTACTTCAACATGGACAACGGCTCGGGTCGCTTCCGCGGCATCTATGCGCAGGAAAACCTGGCGGCGATGCCGATCTTCGAAGCCTGGCTGGCGCCGTTCCATGACGTGGGTGCCACCACCGTGGCCACCCGCAACACCGGCAGCACCGACCACATCAGCTTCGACCGCATCGGCCTGCCGGGCTTCCAGTTCATCCAGGACCGGCTGGACTACTTCACCAATGTCCACCACAGCCACCTGGACACCTGGGACCACGCCGAACCGGACGACCTCAAGCAGGCCGCAGCCATCGTCGCCTCGTTCGCCTACAACGCCGCGATGCGCGAGCAGCCGTTCCCGCGCAAGGTGGAACCCTAAAAGGGGACGGAGGGGATTAAGTCGTTTCTCCCCTCCGTTTCCCGGTTGCAGGCCCAGCGGCTGGGCAATCGCGACTTAATCCCCTCCGTCCCCTTTTTTCCGTCGGGGGCGGAGGGCTGGTAAAATCGGGGGATTCCCGTTCCTCGAGCCGTCCATGACCTGCCGCACCCGCTTCGCCCCCAGTCCCACCGGCTACCTGCACATCGGTGGTGCCCGCACTGCGCTGTACTGCTGGCTGGAGGCCCGCCACCGTGGCGGTGAGTTCGTGCTGCGCATCGAGGACACCGACCGTGAACGCAGTACCCAGGGCGCGATCGACGCGATCCTGGAGGCGATGGAGTGGCTGGGCCTGGACTATGACGAAGGCCCGATCTACCAGACCGACCGCGTCGCCCGTTACCTGGAAGTGGCCGAACAGCTGCTGGCCGACGGCAAGGCGTATTACGCATACGAGACCCGCGAAGAGCTTGACGCGATGCGCGAGGCCGCCATGGCCAGGCAGGAGAAGCCGCGCTACAACGGTGCCGCGCGTGACCTGGGCCTGCCGCGCAAGGATGACCCGAACCGTGTCATCCGCTTCAAGAATCCGCTGGACGGCACTGTGGTGTTCGACGACCTGATCAAGGGCCGTATCGAGATCGCCAACAGCGAGCTGGATGACATGGTCATCTTCCGCCCGGACGGCTACCCCACCTACAACTTCGCGGTGGTGGTGGACGACTGGGACATGGGCATCACCGAGGTCATCCGCGGCGACGACCACATCAACAACACCCCGCGCCAGATCAACCTGTACGAAGGCATCGGGGCCCCGGTGCCGAAGTTCGGCCACATGCCGATGATCCTGGACGAGCAGGGCGCCAAGCTGTCCAAGCGCACCGGCGCGGCCGACGTGATGCAGTACAAGGACGCCGGCTACCTGCCCGATGCGCTGCTGAGCTACCTGGCCCGCCTGGGCTGGTCGCACGGCGACCAGGAGCTGTTCAGCCGCCAGGAACTGATCGATCTGTTCGACGTGAAGGACTGCAATTCCAAGGCCTCGCGCCTGGACATGGCCAAGCTGGGCTGGGTCAACCAGCATTTCCTGAAGACCGAGGACGTGGCCGCGATCGTGCCGCACCTGGTCTACCAGCTGCAGAAGCTGGGCCTGGACGTGGCCGCTGGCCCGGCCCCGGAGGACGTGGTGATCGCCCTGCGTGAACGCGTGCAGACCCTGAAGGAAATGGCCGAGAAGGCCGTGGTCTGGTACCAGCCGCTGACCGAGTACGACGAAGCGGCGGTGGCCAAGCACTTCAAGGCCGGTGCCGAGGTGGCGCTGGGCAAGGCCCGCGAGCTGCTGGCGGCGTTGCCGGAATGGACCGCCGAATCGGTGGGCGTCGCCCTGCACGACGTGGCCGCAGCGCTGGAGATCGGCATGGGCAAGGTCGCCCAGCCGCTGCGCGTGGCCATCACCGGCACCCAGGTCAGTCCTGACATTTCCCATACCGTATACCTGGCCGGCCGCGAGCAGGCCTTGAAACGCATTGATGTGGCCATCACCAAGGTAGCAACGGCCTGAGGCATCCTTGCCAGGCCCGAACCGGAGAACACGCATGCCCGCCAAGACCGCCACTGCCTGTACCGCCCCGCACCACCACGTCCACGACGCATCGGATTTCGTGGCGGTGGTCGAGCGTGTCTCGCGCGAACGCGGGCTGCGCCTGACCCCGATCCGCGCCAACGTGCTGAAGCTGATCGCCGAGGCCGGCAAGCCGGTCAAGGCCTACGAGCTGCTGGAATGGGTACGCAACGGCAAGGGCGTGGGCGCTGACGCCCCGCCCACCGTGTACCGCGCGCTGGACTTCCTGATGGCCAATGGCTTCGTGCACAAGCTGGAATCGGTGAATGCCTTCGTGGCCTGCCACCATCCCAGCAGCGCCGCGCATTCGGTGCCCTTCCTGATCTGCAACAGCTGCCACAGCGCGGTGGAACTGGAAGACCGCGAGATCGTCACCGAGTTGGAGAAGCGGGCCAAGGAGCTGGGCTTCCAGCCGCAGGCACAGACCCTGGAAGTGCATGGCCTCTGCGCGCGCTGCGCCGGCTAACGCAACGGTAGTGCCGGCCGCTGGCCGGCATTTTGGAAACGGGGTCAGATCCCTTTGCCAGTGGCAAAGGGATCTGAC